>JBBRVL010000085.1:0-11704 GCA_038246925.1 Chloroflexia bacterium | reverse complement strand
CCAGTCCATCCCGGCGATAACGGCAGTCACCCTCTTCCACTTCTTCTTCACCTGGAACGACTATTTCACGCCCCTGGTTTATCTGGTAGGCAAGGAGGACCTCTACCCGATCTCCGTAGGTATAGCCAAGTTCGTTGGCACATTCAGCATCTACCCGGGGCGGGCCATGGCAACAGCAGTGATGACTCTCATTCTCCCTGCGCTGATGTTCTTTTTCGCACAGCGCCAGTTCATGCAAGGCGTGGTAGTCACGGGTGTAGATAAGTAGTGCCTAGAAATCTCAAAAATGGTATATGGTAGCGCTGGCGTCTCGCCGACAAAGGTCAAGTTGGTCGTATGCCGCCAAGATGGCGGCGTTACACCTTTTTTAGATAGCCTCTAGTAAGGCGACCAGTTTTCATGCAAGGAGAGGACATTCAGAATGACAACCCCGGTTACTTTTCCTTCCGATTTTGCCTGGGGTGCTGCTACAGCGGCTTACCAGATCGAGGGCGCATACAACGAGGACGGCAGAGGAGAGTCGATATGGGACCGCTTCAGCCACACGCCCGGTAAGGTACAAAACGGCGATACAGGCGACGTAGCGTGTGACCATTACCATCGTTACCGCGAAGATATCGCCCTGATGAAGCAGATTGGCATCAAAGCCTATCGCTTTTCGGTTTCCTGGCCGAGGGTGCTCCCAAACGGTCGCGGTGCTGCAAACCGCGCCGGGCTGGATTTTTATGACAGGCTGGTCGATGAGTTGCTTGCGGCAAACATCGAACCTTTCCTGACGCTGTACCACTGGGACCTGCCACAGGCGTTGCAAGACAAAGGGGGCTGGGCCAACCGCGACACCTGTGGCTATTTCGCAGATTACGCCACGCTCATGGCGGGACATCTCGGGGATCGGGTGAAGTACTGGACTACCTTCAATGAGCCCTGGGTTGCTGCGTTTGTCGGCAACTACCACGGCGAGCACGCGCCAGGCTTAACTGATATGAAGGTGGCGATGCATGTAACGCATCATCTACTGGTCGCGCACGGGCTGGCAGTGCAATCAATACGCACGATAGCTCCCCACGTCAACCTCGGCATCGTGCTCGATTTCGCGCCTCCGGAACCGGCCAAAGACACCGAGGACAACCGCGCCGCCGCAGAAAATATATGGCAGCGAGGTGGCGCGCTCTTCTTGGACCCGTTGTTCCGTGGACACTATCCACCCGCCGTCCAACCGACGATTGAAGAATGCGAGGTGCCTGTGCAACTGGGCGACCACGCCCTGATTGGGCAACCCCTAGACTTTGTGGGGGTCAATTACTACCGACGCATCGTGTTCGATGAGAAAGGTAATCAAGCGCGCGTTCCAGGCGCCGAGTATACTGAAATGGACTGGGAAGTGCACGCACCTGCGTTCAAGCGCCTGTTGCTTCGCCTTACCAATGAATACAATTTGCCGCCCATTTACATTACCGAGAACGGATCTGCGTTTGTAGATGAAGTCAGTGGGGATGGAGAGGTCCACGATGAGCGCCGCTTGAGTTATCTTCGGGAGCATCTTGGTGCCGTGCGTGAAGCCATGTCGGAAGGCGCAGACATACGCGGTTACTTTGCATGGTCGCTACTGGACAACTTTGAATGGGCAAAAGGCTATTCCAAGCGTTTCGGCCTCGTCTATGTAGATTACCCGACTCAGCAGCGCATCATCAAGGATAGTGGCAAATGGTATACGCAGGCCATTGCGCGGAATGGTATTGAGTAGGGATCAGGGATTAGCCAGCTTGAACCTTGAACTGCCGTGAGGATGCAATCTGATGAACAAAGTTGATAGCCTCCGGCGAGATCTGCTGGCAGGGGTTGACGTAGGCGGGACCAAGGTCGCCGTGCTGGTGGTAAACAGCAGCTACAACGTACTCAGCCAAGTCACTTTACCAACCATCCTGGACAGTCCCCAGGCCACCCTAGCCTCAATCATGCAGGCAGTGCAGCAAGGCGTCGAGCAGGCAGGAGCGAGTCTGGACCGCGTAGCTGCGGTAGGCGTCGGGGTGCCGGGGCGCGTAGACACTCTCACCGGGCTTGTGCGCCGTGCCGTGAACCTGGGTTGGGAAGAACTGCCTGTGGGCCAACTTCTCTCAGCTCAACTTGGTGTGCCGTGCTTGCTCGAAAACGATGTGACGCTGGCTGCTATAGGTGCGCAGCACTACATGGGGGGCATTGCTAGCCGCAATATGGCTTATGTAAGCGTAGGAACAGGTATCGCCGCCGGACTCGTCCTCGACGGTCGCATCTATCGAGGCGCGCACGGTATGGCAGGTGAAATCGGTCACATGATAATAGACCCTGGTGGGTCTCGCTGCCAATGTGGTGCACACGGCTGCCTGGAAGCAGTGGCGGCAGGCCCCGCGATTGCGCGCCTGGGAGAGGAAGCTGCTGTAGCCTCAGGCAATACGTTGTTGCGCCGTTACAGGCCTGTAACGGCCGAGGCCGTATACCAGGCGGCGAGAGATGGGGACCCCTCCGCTACTGCTATCATCCGCAAGGTGAGCGGGTACCTCGCGTTGGCTCTCCAACAATTGATCGTAGCCTATGACGTGGAATGCATGGTATTTGGCGGTGGTGTCTCGCGTGAGGGAGATACTTTTCTTCAGCCGATACTTGTAGAGCTAGCGCGCCTGCGTGAGCACTCTGTACTGACCGCCGAAATGCTGAAACCAGACATGATTCGCACCTTGCCATCCGATTACGATGCGGGCGCATGGGGAGCGGTGCTACTGGCGGCTGAAGGTACGGTACGGATCTCTTCAGAGCGGGGTTCAGGGGCTGCTCTTGTTCCTTTCTCTACCCTATAACAGGATAACAGGAGAAACGATGCACAAATCCGCAATTACCCTTGAGCAGGCAGTCGGCCAGAAGTTGCTGGCGGCTTTTCAGGGTTACGAGGCGCCGACGGAGTTTGTAGGTTTGCTGGGGCGTATGCAGGTCGGCGGGGTAACTCTGTTCCGCTCAATGAACGTGCAGAATCCTTCGCAAGTACGCGATCTGACCACCGCCTTGCAAACGGCAGCAGCTATAGGTGAGCAGCCACCCCTTCTGATTTGCGCGGACCAGGAGGGCGGCCAGTTGCTGGCTATGGCCGGCACTACCCCTTTCCCCGGCAACATGGCGCTGGGGGCTACGCACTCACCAGAGCTTGCTCGCCGCGCGGGACTCGCAATAGGTCGGGAGATCGCGGCCATGGGTATAAACGTCAACTACGCACCGGTCTGCGATGTGAACATCAACCCGCAAAACCCGGTAATAGGTACACGCTCTTTCGGTGAGGACCCGGCCGAGGTAGGACGGCTTGGCGCAGCAATGATTGAGGGGTTGCAAGCGGCAGGCGTGGCAGCCACGGCCAAACACTTCCCCGGCCACGGCGATACGGCTACCGACTCGCACTACGGCACGCCTGTGCTACCCTTCGGCGAAGAGCGTTTGCGCCGGGTCGAACTGCCCCCATTTAGCAGCGCCATTGAGGCAGGCGTCAAGTTGATGATGACCGCGCATATAGCTCTTCCGGGTCTCACAGACAGCCTCAAAGTGCCTGCCACCCTTGCTCCGGCGATCATGCGGAAGCTCTTACGCGACGATCTTGGTTTTCAGGGCATAGTCGTGAGCGACGCTATGAACATGAGGGCTATTCAGCCTGGGCTTGGGCTGGTGGTAGATTGCATAGCTGCAACGGCGGCAGGGGTTGACTTGCTGTTGCTTGCCGACTATGGCGAAGACTTCCAGGCGGTGTACGCTGCCCTGCTGCAAGCAGCCAGGAGAGGTTTGCTTGCACAGGGCGAAATCGTGGCATCAGCCGAGAGAGTGCTGGAGTTGAAAGCATGGCTCGGTAAGCAGGAACAACCAGGCCTTGAGGTCATACAATGCGAAGAGCACCGTGCCTTGGCCTACGAGATATCGAGCTATTCAGTTACTCTGGTGCGCGATTCGGATGGGTGCTTGCCTTTACGTCTCGCGGCTGATGCCAGGATTGCTCTGATCCTACCTCGCCCGGCAGACCTCACGCCTGCGGATACGTCTTCCTATGATAGACCGGTGCTAGCGGAGATGCTGCGCCGTTACCATCCGACTGTGGACCAGATAGATGTGCCCACCAATCCCACTTCGTCTGATATCGGCGAGGTACTGCAACAGGCAAAGGGTTACGATCTAGTGATAGTAGGTACAATCAACGCCTTCCAGCATTCGGGACAGGCGGCCCTGGTCAATATGCTGCTTGAGGCCGGCAGCAAGGTAATCGCTGTGGCTCTCCGTCTGCCATATGACCTGCCAGCGTATCCGGGCGCGCCTACATATATTTGCACGTATAATCTTCAGCCGCCATCCATGGAGAGCCTCGCCGACGCCTTGTGGGGACGAATCCCCTTCGTAGGAAGGCTACCTGTGACGGTAATGGGTGCCTGAGGTAAATCGCTGATGCTCTATATTGAGCCTGAGGCCATAGTGACACCCGATGGCTTACTGGAAGATCACGCGGCGCTTGTGGATGGTGAGCGCATCGTTGCCGTTGACTATTCCTCCATATTATCATGCCCAGAGGAAGCACGCAGAGTGGAAGCTGCTGGTCTGTTGCTCGCTCCCGGGTTTATTGACCTTCAGATAAACGGGGCTTTCGGCAACGATTTTACCGACGAGCCAGGCACTATCTGGGAAGTCGCCTCCCTACTGCCCAGGTATGGTGTTACATCTTTTCTCCCAACGATTATCAGCTCGCCGCGTGAGAGGGTGGCCACTGCCCAGGATGTCATCTGTGAAGGGCCTCCCTTGGGGGTCAGGGGTGCAACTCCACTCGGGCTTCACCTTGAAGGGCCGTTTCTCAACCCGGCAAAGCGGGGCGCGCATAACCCGACGTACTTACGGCTGCCTGACGCGGCAGAAACCCAAAATTGGACCCTGGATAAAGGCATACGTCTAGTGACGTTGGCTCCTGAGCTACCGGGCGCGCACGAGATGATCGAAATGCTGGTGGCGCGGGGCATAATTGTCAGTGCGGGCCATTCGCTAGCCACCTATGACCAGGGCGTTGCTAGCATCAATGCGGGTATTACGTATGGCACTCACCTGTTCAACGCGATGCCCGTGCTGGACCGCCAGGAACCGGGCCTAGTGGGTGCGCTGCTTGGTGATGACCGATTAACCGTCGGCATAATAGCCGATGGCATACACCTTCACCCCGGCCTGGTGGCGCTGATCTGGAATGCTAAGGGTCCTTTACGGATAAGCCTGGTGACGGATGCTATGGCGGCGCTCGGCATGACCGAAGGTACTTACAAGCTGGGGGATCAGCACGTGATTGTGGAGGGTGCAACAGCACGATTGGAAGACGGTAGGTTGGCCGGAAGCGTGCTAAGCCTTGATAAGGCGGTGCGCAACCTGGTCGAATTTGCGGGTTGTACCCCACGGGATGCCATCTCGACCGTCACGACTGTGCCTGCCTCCGTACTAAGAATGGAGAATACCTTAGGCAGGATTGCGCCGGGCTTGCGAGCCGACCTGGTTTTGCTGAACAGCGATCTGCGAGTTGTGGAGACGCTGATAGCAGGAGATGTCATTTATTCAACTCGGGCCGATTTAGGGGAGAGGGGTGGTTGAGTCGGTTAGGAAAATGGGAAGGGAGAAGGCGTGGCACTAAGAGACGAGATACTTGAGCAGCCGGGCATTTTGCGTGGCTGGCTAGAGACGCAGATACACGTGGTGTCCCGTATTGCTGAGGCTATCCTTTCGCGCGATGTGCAATACATCTTCATTGCGGCGAGGGGTAGTTCAGACCACGCAGGAGTGTATGCGCAGTACCTGTTCGGCTCCCGAAATCGCCTGGCTGTAGCGCTGGCGGCTCCATCTCTGTTCACGATGTACCCTCATTCGCCTCGGCTGCATAACTCGCTGGTGATTGGGATATCACAGTCGGGGCAGTCTCCTGACATTGTGAGTGTTATCGACGAAGGCAGACGCCAGGGCGCTATTACATTGGCTATTACCAACGACCCTGGCTCTCCATTAGCATTGGCCGCTGAACTTGTTCTAGGCATCCATACAGGGCCGGAGAGATCTGTGGCTGCCACCAAGACTTACACAGCACAGCTGTTAGCGCTGGCTGCACTGTCTGTTGCCCTGGCAGGAAACAAAGAAGCTGATCTGGCAGAGTTGGCTGGCGTGCCAGGAGCCGTACAATCAGTGCTCGGGCTGGAGTCAGAAGCCGAGCGAATTGCTGGAAGATATGCTTCATTGGACCGCTGTGTGGTGCTGGGGCGCGGTTATAACTATGCCACTGCCCAGGAATGGGCGTTGAAGCTCAAGGAGCTTTCGTACGTATTTACAGACGTTTATTCAACAGCAGATTTCCGTCATGGGCCGATAGCTATCGTTGAGCCGGGGTTCCCGGTGCTGGCTGTAGCTCCTGAAGGGGCGGTCCTGGCGGACCAATTAGCCTTGCTCTCAAGGCTGCGAGACGAGTACCGGGCCGAACTGATAATCATCTCAGACAGTGAGCGAGCATTGTCCCTGGCGGATGGGGAGTTTCGCTTACCATCCGAGCTGCCCGAGTGGCTGAGCCCGATAGTTAGCATCGTCCCGGCACAATTCTTCTGCTACTATCTCACTCGCGCCAAGGGTTACGATACCGAGAATCCTCGCACACTACACAAGATAACCCGGACCCAATAGTTGCCCCAGCCAAGTCTATAGGCGCGAATCAGGCTCAGTCGTTCTATTTTAAGCCTTTGCGCCTGCAACTTTCCTGCTACCCTTTCTTTCAATAAACGCAGCAGGAAAAGGATAGCTTACCTGGGAATTACCCGCCCCTATGCGTGTCCAGGTGTTCAAGATGTTCCAGGCGTCCTAACCTTCGTAGCTCGGGTGCTATAGCCGCAACCAGGGCAACAACCAATATTGTTCCGAGGCCCCCGGCCACTACCGCGCCGACTGTGCCAAGTAACGCGGCGGCCAAACCCGACTCGAACGCACCCAACTCATTCGAGATCCCAACGAATACAGAGTGCATTGCGTTCACTCTTCCTCGAAGCATGTCGGGTGTGAGCGTCAGTAGCAATGTGCTGCGGATTACTACGCTCACATTGTCCAGGGCGCCTAGCAACGCCAGCATAGCCAGGGAGAGTCCAAAGTCGCGGGACAGCCCAAAGATGATTGTGGCGACACCGAACCCAGCCACCACAAGCAACAAAGTCCGTCCAGCAAAGCGGAAGGGCGGGCGGGCGGCCATCACAATAGCAGCCAGCACTGCCCCTACTGCCGGAGCCGCCCTCAGCCACCCCAGACCAGGCGCACCGACCACCAGTATATCGAGCGCGAACACCGGCATCAGGGCTGTGACCCCTCCTACTAGGACAGCAAACATGTCGAGAGTTATGGCAGTCAGAATCACGGGTGTTTGCTTGATGAAGCGAGCCCCGGCCAGCAGCGACGATAGGCTGACCGTCTCCACGCTGCGGGACGGGGCTCGAGGGCGCAGGAGAGAAAACATCAGTGCTACGAATATCAGCAGCCCTCCCGCCACAGCATAAACGCCAGCCGCCCCAAACCAGACTGCGACCAGCAACCCGCCGAGCGCCGGTCCGAGTATGGACGACGTCTGCCACGCGCCACTCGACCATGTAGCGGCGCTGGCATAGTGTGCGGATGGCACCACCTGCGCGCTCAATGCGCTGAAGGCCGGACTCTGGAACGCTCGCGCAACGCCTATGCCGAACAGCAAGGCATATATTGCCGGTAGCGGTCCCTGGGTGACGGAGAGGCCAACAAGCCCTAACGCGCAGGCGGCGATTCCGCTCAGGGCGATCACCACGATCCACTTCCGGTCTCGGCGGTCGGCTACGTGCCCGGCAGGCAGGGAGAGAAGCAGCACCGGCACGATCTCAACCAATCCCACTAAGCCGAGGGCCAGAGGATCACGCGTCCGCTCATATAGCTCCCAGCCGACGGCCACTCCTAGCATCTGCTCGGCGACCACGGCCAGGAAACTGCCTAATACTAACAGTCGGAAATCCCGGAAGCGCAGTGCAGCGAACGGATCATGGCGCGAGGGTGGGGCTGTATTTCTGGAGGGTTCGGTGATCTTGGGCGTCTCTACCAGGCTCATAAGTTCTCATTATACAAAAGCTGCTAAGACGCCGTGGGCCAGCGCACTCACGAAAGAATGCATCTTCATTTCGGGGCGGTACGGCAGAGGCTGTGCTGCCTTCAACTGCCGTCCCTTCATATGGACTTATGCCTGCGCGGACTGCTGGGTACTGGGCTTGCGGGCGAAGCGGCTAAGTTGCACCCCTAATTCATACAGGAGGAAAAGAGGTACGGCTACCATAGTCTGGTTGAACGGGTCGGGAGTAGGTGTGATTATGGCCGCGACTCCGAAGCTGAAGAGCAAAGCGTACTTGCGCCATTTTGCCAGCCTCTTGTAACTTACAACCCCTAGCTTGGCTAACAAGAAGACTATGATCGGCAGCTCAAAGGCCGCTCCTAGAGCCAGCATAAAGGATGTCACAAAGCTAACAAAGAGTGTAAGGCTAACTTGCTTGAGGATACGTGTGTCGCCGAAGCTGAGTAGAAAGTCGAGGGCCGATGGGAGTACCACGAAGTAACAAAAAGAGGCGCCAGCGACAAATGAGATTGCAATAAATGGTAGACTGAAGAAGAGGAGACGCCTCTCGTTTCGCTTCAATCCAGGCGCGAGGAAACGCATTATCTGGTAAACAATCAGGGGTGTGGACATACCGAGTCCGACAGTGAACGCCACTTTCAAGTAAGTACCGAAAGTCTCGGTAGGATCAATCGCCTGGATAGAGTGCGGGCCTGCCAGGTCAATCAGGGTACCCATTATCTTTTCGATGAAGAGAAAGGCGAGAGCGGTTGTGATAACTACGCCCACAGCACTCTTTATAAGACGGTCGCGCAGCTCTTCGAGGTGCTTTACGATTGGCTGTGCTGTGTCTATCTCGACACTTTTCTTCGGCCTCGACGGTAACGGTAATCTAAGCCTGGCCCTGGCTGGTATGACACTCATCTAAATCTCCCTGGTAATCGCCAAAGTACCCTTGGATAATACCCTTGGATAATACCCTTGGATAATACCCTTGGATAATACCCTTGGTGCCCGTTGGCCTGGGGCCTGAATCGGCACCCACTCCATAGTTGCGACCCCATTCTCCTGGTATGGCTTATACCGTATGTGTAGTAGCCGAAGTTGGCGTGGCCGTTTCGGTCTGGGCGGGAACTGTTACCGTAACAGGCTCTTCCGACGCCTGGCGGAACTCCTTGACCCCCTTGCCTAGCGACCCAAGTACCTGGGGAAGTTTGCCCGCGCCAAATATTATCATTACCAGCGCCAGTATCAATAATAATTCTGTAGGTCCGAGTCCAAGCATTATATTTCTCCTTTTTTCTGTATGTCGTCTGTTAGATCATGATCAATGGGGTTTTCGACTGCCTGAGCAGCCTGGTTCCATGGGAAGTGAGAGGTCGCGGCGGCTGTCGCGGCGGCAGTGGGCGCCGGGGCTTGCGTCTCAAGTGAGATTACCGAGCGCAACTCGTCGGTCTGTGCCTTGAACTGTCCGACTACTTTACCAACATTTCGCCCTAGCTCCGGGAGCTTTTGCGGCCCCACAATTATGAGGGCCAGGGCCATGAGGACCATCAGTTCCCCCGCTCCAATACCGAACATTTCGCCTCCTCCTACCCTTTTCTGTTGAAAGCGGGGCGAAAGTCCAGGTTGTAGCCTGTATCTCGCCCCACTTATTACGCGACTAGGCTTCCGCCTGGTCCTGTTCCTGCTGGTTCTCACGTGAGCGAACGCGGAGCATTGCGCCCACAGCCGCCGCGCCGAGGCCAGCCGCAATCGTCAAAGGATTCAAGAACGACGGAGCGCCAGTAGTCGGCATGCCACCGGGCATCTGAAGTAGTGGTCCAACCGCGGCAAGCACTTCATCCAGCGTCTTCGGTGAACCGAAGGCTGGCGAAGGCTCGCTGTCACCCATAACTGCGCGCAGGACGGATGCATGCTGGGCTTCTACATCGTGGATAGAGGCAGCAGCCGCGAGCAGGTTCTTGTCTTTCAACAAGGGAGCAGCGCCCAGGTAGGCCCCGGCGCCGACTTCCTCGACCGTGGCGAAGAACGCGACTGCCGCTTCCTGACTGGTCAGGTTAGGGAAGTTGTAGCTGGCCTGTGGGCCAACCGGCGTTCCGCCCAGCTTGGTGATAGTATCTGTCAGAGCTACCACGTGCGCATGCTCGTGGGCTCCGAACTCCTGGAAGTATCCGGCAACCCGGCCACTGAGCAGCCCGCTCGCGTTGAGGGCGCGATAAGCCGCATCCTCGATGTGCTCCAGCGTCAGGGCGAACATCAGGATGTCCATGTCGCTGTTCAAGCTCTGCGCTGACGCAATGCGTGCGCCCAGAAGCTGATTAGGGGTAAGCGCCGATGCGCCGAACAAGGCCGCAGCGCCGATTGTCGTCCCTGAGCCAATCAGGAACTTGCGGCGGGAAATGCCGTTTACAGTGCCCTCTCCGTCGGGCATGGTATTGTTGCTCATATTATTCTCCTCTTTGTTCCGGTAAGTTTGTTGTGGTTCTCAGGGTTTACTTTTTGAAGAACGGTGCGACCTTCGCCAGCACTTCAGCCGGGGTGAGGGGCGAAATAAACGCATCAGGCACGGGCTTAGGATCGTCCTGCAGATAGCGTATCAAGGCAGTATGCCTGCCCTCGACCTGCATGATGCTCGCGGCAGCGGCCAGGATGTCTTTATTCTGTATGAAGCCTGCTGCGCCCAGGTATGCACTGACGCCTACTTGCTCCACAGTTGCCAGCAGGGTAAGCACTCCGGCGCGGTCGGTGAGCGCGGGGAGGTTGTACTCAGCCTTAGCGACGGGCGTTCCGCCGAGCTTCTGGATTGTCGCCAGGATTGCGTCTACGTGTGCCTGTTCGTGCTGGCCGAAAAGGGTAACGTACTGCTGATCACGTCCCTGCAGTTTGCCACTGGCGACAATGACCTTATAGAGCTCTGCTTCAAAGAACTCAAGGGTCAAGGCGTAGTTGAGGACCTCAAGGTCGTTCTTGAACGGTGCGTCCTGTGCGAATGCCATCCCTCCGCCCTTGCTGGCGGCCAGGGCTACCGCGCCCAGCATTGCCGCGCCACCGAGCGCCATGGCGCCTTTGGGAAGCTGGATACTGTTCGTGCCTATATCGTTCGGGTTTTCCATATTCTTCTCCTCATGTGTCATAGAGTCGATTATCCGGCAAAGCCGGTCCATCCTATCCTCGTTTTCTCGATGAATAGGTGCTGTGAAAGTATACGCACGAACTGTGAGGCTGGATTGATTTGCGCGTCAAACTTGCCCTTTATCACGAAAAGTGAGGTTGTGACAGGTTATGTGATAACCCGCATACCTTGCGACTCGCAGTACGAGCGCAGATATGCGTAAGCGACGCTATGAATAGCTAGAGGGGGATAGCCGGTTGGCGACCAATAAAAGGGAGATTTAGAGCATATTTCAAAACCGTAGGGGCGGACACGTGGGTCATCTGTTCCAACTAATTCCCTGACGGCAGGCGTGGGAGTAGAGTGCATGAGTGGGAAAGGCTGTGTTGACATCATCTGGCCTGCCGCCAACACGCACGAGATCGGCTGGGAATCCGCCTGCTCTGCCCCTACAAACTGAATTAGTT
>JBBRVL010000084.1:0-11713 GCA_038246925.1 Chloroflexia bacterium | reverse complement strand
TTGTGGGGGCTACCTTTTGGCCCCCCCCGTCGGGGCTGAACCCCCCGCCTGGGCCTAATTTTTGCCCCGCCCCTACGTTCCTTTTGGCTGTTTTGAAATCGTCTCTAAGCATTGAGACACAAAGAACGTCAAAAGTTCTAAAGGCTAAGAAAATATAGAACAAGAATACCAAATTCACGCCTAAAGCTATTGACAAATCAGAACATATTTGCTATAATTAGAACAGATGTTGGATAGGCCATCACCTGACAGCGAAATCGATGTGAGAGCTTTGTTTGAGATTTAGAGCTTAGGAGGCAACAGTAGATGAGCGCCAAGAAGATTGAAGAAGTAGTGATAGAGCGAGATGAGTTGGATTCAGGGCAAGCGCCGGAGCCGGTAGAAGCTGACGCAGCGAAGCCCACAAGCAAGAATGGTAAGTCGAAGGGCGCGCAGCCTTTTGACCCGATGCAGTACCTCAGCAATTTCGATGGCCGGGATTATCTGGAGGTAAAGTGGCGGCTTCTATGGCTGCGCAGCGAGCACCCGGACGCCCACATCACAACCGAGATCGCCCAGCACAACGAAGAGGGCGGGTTTGCTCTCTTCCGCGCTGAGGTAGAGATCCCCGGTGGCGGCAAATCGACCGGCTGGGGCTCAGAGACGGTGCGTGACTTCCACGACTATATCGAGGCAGCCGAGACGAAGGCCCTGGGTCGCGCTCTTGCTTCCCTCGGTTACGGCACGCAGTTCTGCCAGGACTTCGACTTCACAAGCAACGCCCGCCCCGGCACTTTGCAGGTAGTGGACGCCCCCGTGAACTTGAATGCCCCGCGTAGCATCTCGTCAGGCAAGTCGAACGGGTTCGGTAACGGTAGTAATGCCGGTAACGGCACAAACGGCGGCAAGGTTGGTTTTGCGAGCGGCTTCAAGAGCGTGCCGTCCAACGACAGGGGCCGTATGCCAGCCGAGGATGATGAGTTCGACCGCTTGCCAGGTATGGACGCAGGGCCAAGCGGCTCAGCGGCTACCGAGAAGCAGGTGAAGGCTATCTACGCAATCGGGCGGGCCAGCAGGCGCCTATCCGAAGGCCAGGTTGACGACCGCGCTATCGAAGTGTTCGGTGTCAGGCCGACAGAGCTGACCAAGGCGGAAGCCTCCCAGTTCATCGATATGCTGAAGGGCGAAGCGGCGGCATAAGAGGTAGAAGGCAGAGGGCACTTACATAAGTGCCCTCTCCTCAAATGAGGGAGACAAAGATGACAGATGAGATGTACACAACCAAACAAGCGGCCCTCTACCTCGGCGTGACGGAGGCCGATATTCGCAACACAGTGCGCGAGGGTAAGTTGCGTGCCTGGACGCTGCCTCTCCGCAAGGGTCTGCTCGTGCGTAAGGGCGACCTGATGAAGTTCCGCGAGCCGAGCGGTCGCAACTCGATCAGCCGCCAACTTTCCCTCTTCACCGCTGATAACAACCGCGATCAGGAAACACCCTCTGCGGATACAACCGCAGCCTAACTGGGTTTATCTGAGAGCCTGCTATATACTTTGAAGAGCGACTTGGATCGCTCGGTTAGATAACATGGTTACTCGGAGAACCGGAGGTGAATCATGAAGCTCCAGCGCAAATCTCCTGCTCAGATATCATCGTCTGTTGACCGAAAGCCATCCCAAGTAACGGATGACTATTGGCTATACACCGAGCGAAAGATTGGCACTTATCCAGAACCTGCTGAAAACTGTGGCAAGTGGCTGGTCTTTGTGCATGTATCGCAGGTTGACGAACTGTGGACAAAGATCAAGGATGCCACAGAAGAGGGTCTATTAGGCAGCTCTGCCAAAGTCGCAACCCTAAGACCAAATCCGAACGCGAGGGACTCCGATAGAAAAGTCATCTGTGTGTACACCTACGACTGGACGGATGAGGAGGATGTTAGGCGAGTCCGTCAAGGGTTGCGACAATTGGGCGTTACATCAAAAATCGCGTACAAGGCAGACGAGGATACGTATGCTGGACGATACGCAGTTCAGGGGGATAAACGTATCTCCAAGTACTATGAGTGAGCCATGCCTAAGAGAATTGAGCGCCAATAGCCTGTACCCAAACGATGCAGGCTATTGGCTTTTTGTAGTGTAATCGGATGCGTTGCGCACCGTAACTGCTCGGCATACTTCTACCCACTTCCATTTGTCATTCTGAACGAAGTGAAGAATCAGTCCCTTTGGCACTGACTCACCGTAGTGATTCTTCACTTCGTTCAGAATGACAATACTAGCTTGGTGCATAAGGAATGAGATTCATCCTTTTGCGAAGGATAACAAGGAGTTACTTCTCTTAACCACCAATGTTCCCTCCATCATAAATACATCGGAAGACTCTTATCCTGGCTATTGCATCACCCTATAATGCCTGCAACACTTACTAACCGATAAAGGAGGGCCAAACAAATGACAACACTATCGCCAGCAGAATACAGTATGACGACCGCAGCGCCCGCCTACACGGAGCATGGCGTATAAGGTCGCTCTTTAGCTGAGCGATAAACGGCAAAACCACTCCCTGGCTACCACAATGCCAGTGGACTCCTTCCTCTTCGCCCTCGAAAAGCGACTTTCAGATTGAATTCTGAGTATGATAATCCGTATTGGACTGTGTCCGACGGGCGAACCCCCAGTTCTCACTCCTGCTCCGCATTGTGCGGCCTGCGTTTCAGGCCCGGACCTTGATTCCCTCTTTCTGTAATGAGGCGCATTCAGCATGCGTGCTAACTCTGCCCACGGAAGGTATAATCAAGGCCGACTCAAACGAGCGGAGTGGACATGAACGACCAACAAGAGGCAACGGGCGGCAAACCGCCAACAACCGGCGCTGATAGGGCGCGCAAGATTTTCTTTTTCCATCGAGCGGTGGGAGCGTTTCTCTTCTCGATGATATTCCCTATCCTCACTGTTTACTACGTACAAAATGTGGGTATGGATCCGTTACAGCTGGTGCTGGTGGGCACCGTGTTGGAGGCGACTGCTTTTCTTTTTGAAGTGCCGACAGGCGTGGTGGCCGATACTTTCAGCAGAAAGCTCTCTATCATCATAGGGGTCTTCCTGCATGGGGTGTCCTTCCTGCTGACAGGCTCGATCCCCCTCTTTCTTGGGATCCTCTTTGCCCAGGTTGTGTCCGGCCTGGCGTGGACCTTCACGAGTGGGGCTACCGAGGCATGGGTAGCGGGCGAGGTAGGAGAAAAGGCAATAGGCCCAGTTTTCCTGCGGGCGTCGCAGTTCAGCCGGGTCGGTGCGGCGATAGGTATCGTCACGGGCGTCGGATTGGCCACTATAACTATCACGCTGCCGATAATGCTGGGCGGCCTGCTCTTTATTGCACTCGGTATCTTCGAGATATTTGCTATGCGGGAGACCGGGTTCAAGAGAGTAGCGAAGGAAGATCGGGAGACGCCGCTCAAAGCAATGCGGACAACCCTTGTTGAAGGCACTCGCGTTGTGAGAGTAAGCCCAATCCTGGTGATGTTTATCGCTATCGGCTTTTTCTTCGGCATGACGAGCGAAGGGATAGATCGTCTAGGCGACGCGCACTTCCTGAAGAACTTCAGCTTCCCATCGCTCGGCAACTTGCAGCCGATAGTGTGGTTTGGCATCATCGAAATGGGGATACTAATACTGGGTATCTTCTGCACGGAGGTGCTGCGCCGACGCCTTGATATGCAAGATCACAGCAGGGTAGCGAAGACGCTGATTGTCTTTAGCGGGCTTCGCATCCTGATGGTAAGTGCGTTCGCGCTTGCGGGCGACTTCTACATGGCGCTGCTCGCGTTCTGGGCGGCGGCTCTCTTGCGTAGTTTGAGCGGGCCGCTGTATGAGACCTGGCTTACGGTGAGCATACCGCAGAGGGTGCGTGCCACAGTGCTTTCGATGACCAGCCAGTCCGACGCCATAGGGCAGGTCGCGGGCGGTCCCGTGATCGGCTGGATAGGCACTGCCGTCTCGATCCGAGCGGCACTGGTTACTTCCGCCTTGCTGCTGTCACCGGCGCTGCTCCTTTACGCGAAGGCACGGGATCGCGTGGAGGAAGGTCAGTCCGGAGGTTCTCCTGCTGAAGTGGCCCCTGTGCTTGCAGAATAGTAGACCACCGGGTGGAAGGGGTTAGGGATTAGGGGTTAGGGATTAGTAGGCAGAAGGCATTAGCCTTGAACATATACACCAACCCCTAATCCCTAACCCCTAAAGCCAGTACCTTAGTCCCACAATTCGGGGCAAACAGTTGCGAGACCGGGCGGGGTGGTATAAGATGCAAGTATCGCGGATAGGTTGCTGAGGAGAGTGCCTGGCTTGGGCGCAGAGGCGAATAAGATGAAGACAAACAAGGGTGAGGTTTCGGCGGACATGGAAAATCAATCGGGACTTGAAGAAGCGATGCAGCGCGGCATAGCCGCGTCGGAATCAGGAGACAAAGAAGGCGCTTATGCCATATTCCGGCAGGTGGCCGAGGAGCACCCCGGCGCGCTTGACCCCTGGGTATGGCTAGGGTGGTCCAGCCCCAGCATGGACGAGGCTGAGGCCGCCTTCAAGCGTGCCATCGAGATCGACCCGACCAGCGAGGAAGCTCGCATGGGTATGAAGTGGGTTGCTTCCGAGCGTGGAACAACCGGCGGATCTGCTAACGCAACGGCTACCACGGGGCCACGCACATCGGGAGAGCTAGCGTCCGGGTCTCTCAGCAGCGGCCCACTGCGCCAAACAGAGGAAGCTGGTGGCGAGACACGCAGCCTGGACGACTTGATGCAGCTAGGCATCGCCACGGCACAGGCTGGGGACAAAGCAACAGCTCATGTCACATTCCAGAGCGTAGTCGACCGCTACCCCCAGGTCCCGGAGGCATGGGTATGGCTGGCAGGCACCACCAATAACCTGGATGAGGCTGCGAATGCCTTTCAGAGGGCCGCCGATCTGGACCCGTCGAACGAGGAGGCCCAACTCGGCCTCCGCTGGGTTGCCCTTAGGAGAAGTAGTTCCGGGGCGACTAGGGGGACCGGGAACGTTACTAATCCTACCTTGAAGCCGTATGATTCGGGTATGCTTTCGGCGCGTGACCTTCCTGCTGAGGCCAATGCCTCCTCAGCGATAGTACAGTTCCTCAAGCAGCCCGCCTTCATCTTCGGAGTGCTGATAGCCCTGAGCATACTCTTCATCGTCTTGTTTGTGATCAGGGGTGGGCGCTAAGGTCGAATAAAGCATCGTAGGTTGGAGCGCGTTACACGAGTGACGCGCTTTTCTATTTCTGTAGGGGCATACCTATGTGTCCGCCCTGTTGTGGACCGTACCCAGGCAAGGGCGAACACATAGGTATGCCCCTACGGTTAGCATCTACAATGGCATAGTGCTTGCTCTCATGGTTACTTGTGGGTTTGCGTGCCCACTTTACAGTGTACATACAAGTGCACATACACAGGAGGATATATGGCTAACAACTCACAGGGTGATGCACCCAAAATGGAAGATTATGGTAGCTCGGACTCCGGTTCGGGCGGTGTCTCCGACCTGAACAGGAGCGAGTACGAAGGCAAGCACAGCGGCGGGACGGAAGGCACACAGAAAGGTAGCGAAGGTGAGCAGTTTGGAGAGTTCGGCAACACCGGGGCCGGCACTGACCTTACGGTGGAGATGGAGAACGCCGATGCGCGCACAGGACTAGTCAAGGGTGGCGAAGCCGGCGCAGCCGATGCGGGCGGCACAGGCCGGTATGGTGGTACCGACGGCGGTGTCAACGAGGCCACTACCGGCGACGCCAAAGACTACACGAATGAGGGGTCTTCTTAAGTAATACTCCCTAGCATAGGAAGAGGAGAGGCATGGCGCCTCTCCTCTTTGCTTTTTCCGCCATCCTGCAACTAGATAGGCTGCCTGCGGGCGAACAGGCGGTAATCTATGTCGGGGAAGAGATTGTCGCGCTCTCCATACTGCCGGGCTAGCTGCTCGGCATTTGAGCCACCTTCATCTATAGCATCGGCGAGAGTGTTGAAGCGGTTGACATGCTCGGCGAAGCGGTCGCCCGCGTACTGCCTGGCTTGCCCGGTTGTATAGAGGAACTCCCAGTCGCTCGCTTCAAGAAGTACAAGCTCGCGCGCTGCCTGGTTGAGGGCTACCTCCTTACCTCCCGTAGCGTTCGGGTGGCGCTCAACAAGCTCTTCCATGCGGCGCTCCGCCGTATGTACAGCCTCCCACATCCAGGAGGTCTCAGGGTTGATCCAGGTGACGTGCGTTCCGGCGTGTCCCCAGGAGCTTTCCGGCAGGTCGATCAGCTTCTCAGCCGGGCAAAGGGTCAGGCACTGGGAAGCGGTTGCAAGCTCGACTGTCTGGCTGTGGGCAAGGCGGATCAGCACCTCTTTGAGCCACTGCACACCCTCGAACCACCAGTGTCCGAAAAGCTCGGTATCGTAGGCCGAGGCGATAATACCGGCCCGCCCATGCTCGTCCGCGTAATGTTGTAGCTCGCTCTCAATGAGTTGAACAAAGTGATCGGCGTGCTCCTGTAGCCTCGACGCGGCCTTGTACGGGTCGTAGGGCTGTTTGTAAGCAAGGTCTGCCTTGTTGTCCGTGACGCGCCAGTACTGGAAGCCATGAAGCTCGTCCTTGCGGTGGAACTCACGGTAGTCGCCGTCTCCCGGATAGCCGAACGTGGCCGACCACACTTGTTCGCCGACCACGCGATTGCGCCCCAGCACGGCCACATCGGAGTCGCGCACCAGGTATGCTTGGGACGTGCCGTCGGTGCTGCCTGCTGCCCCACCCTCAAACGGAATGACGTGCTTTTCGGTGACAAAGCCCGCGCTCTCGATACCCATCTCCTCGATTGTCTGGGCGATCTGGTCGTAGATGGCGGGCACAACCTCGCGCACACGGGTTACTTCGCGCACCACTTCACGCGTCTCGCGCTCTGCCACCCCGATGAGCTGACCTCCCTCGATGGCGCTGCTCTCGCTGAAGAAAAGGCTAATGTCTACGTTCTCCAGCATACCCTCAATGCCTGGACGCTCGTATTGGCTGCCATCCGAAGCGGTGGCATAATAACCTGGCCGGTAAGCGCACTCCGGGAGCCAGATAGCGTTGGGAGCTTTGCCGAAGTGTCTCTCGGTGGCCTTTTTGCCGATGGCAAGGTGGGCATGGATAGTCGAATCGCGCGACATGAGGGGCAGATAGGGATGGGTGGCTGCTGACGTCAGGATTTCGACGACGCCCGCATCCTGCAAGCGCCTGAAGCCGCCTATTATGTCTCGCTCGAAACGACCCTGGAAAGTATTTAGTACGTGGGTATAATAATCGAGGTAATAGTGCGCCAGATAGAGAAAATGCTGCTCTTCGCTCTTCTCGAAGCGCTTGACCTCTTCTGTGGCTGCTTTTATCTCGCCTTCTACATAGGCTTCAAAGTTCGTGATAATCAGGGGGTCGGCTAGCTGCTCGGCCAGTACCGGCGTAATGCCAAGCGTGACCCTGGCCGGTATACCGGCCTCATGCAGGTCAGTGAGCGCTTCGAGTAGCGGTATATATGTCTCTGCCATAACTTCGTGCAAGTTTTCTTCGCCGTGCGGCCATTTCCCCGCCCCTCTATAGAAAGGCATATGACTATGTAGCACAAATGTAAATGCGCCAACTTTCATGTAGTTTCTCCCAGTTGTTAGTTGTTGGTTCTTAGTAGTCTTAATAACCAACAACTAACAACTAACAACTAAAATACGAATATCGCCATTACGTCGTTTACGTTGGTGCCTGTGGGGCCGGTTTTGATGGTATTGCCCAGCTTTTCCAGGAAAGTATAGCTATCATTGTCAGCCAGATATTCGTGAGCGTCAAGGCCGAGGTTTCTAGCGTTATCAATAGTTGTGCCGTCAACTATCGCGCCCGCGCATGGTCCCGAGCCGTCGCCCCCGTCTGTGGCGAGCGAGGCTATCACTACGTCCTGGCCCATCTTATCGAGCGCCAGTGCCGCGCTGAGAGCCAGTTCGGTATTGCGGCCACCCTTGCCGTTACCGCGTACTGTTACCGTGGTCTCGCCCCCGAAGAGGAGGCATGTGGGCGGCTTAAGTGGCCTACTGTGTTGTACAACTTCCCTGGCCATTCCCGCCAACACTTTACCCACTTCTCTTGCTTCGCCTTCTACGTAGGTAGAGATGACCATGCTGTTGAGGCCCATGTCACAGGCGCAAGAGGCAGCGGCCTCCACAGCTATCACATTGCTTGCTACTAGTATGTTTGAGACCCGCTCGAATAGAGGATCGTTGGGCTTGGGCGTTTCGCTGATGTTCCCCTGTGTCCCTTTGAGAAGACGCACCACGATGGAAGGGGGTGCTTCTTCCAACACGCCGTAGCGGTCCAGGATTGCCAACGCTTCGCCAAACGTTGTCGGGTCGGGCGCGGTCGGCCCTGAGCCGATTACATCGAGGGGCGAGCCTGTAACATCGCTCAAGATGAGGGAGAGAACGCGAGCGGGAGATGCTATTCGGGCGAGCATCCCCCCCGACACGGCGGAGAGATGTTTACGAACCGCGTTCAGCTCGTTTATAGTCACGCCTGAGCGAAGTAGCAGATGAGTAATGGCCTGGATGTCGGTGAGGGTAATCCCGGTGGCGGGCGCTGTCAGGAGGGACGACGCACCGCCGGAGATGAGGCAGAGCACGAGATCATCCTCACCTGCGCCCTCCGCGATCTTGAGCATCTCGGCTGTGGAGTCGATACAGCGGCTATCGGGCACAGGGTGGCTTGCTTCTCTAAGACTAATGCGCGCTAGCGGCAACTTGCCTGTACCGGTGTGGCCCTCCTTGACGATCACCAGCCCCCTTGAGATACGCTCGCTCAATATATCCTCGGCTGCACGCGCCATTGCTGCCCCAGCCTTACCCGCTCCAAGGACGTATATATTTCCTTCTGGGGGCAAAGGCTCCCAAAGCTCAGGTTGTGCTTCAAGCGCATTCTTCACAGCCAGGTAGGGGTCAGCCGCCTTCAGGGCAGCGTTGAGCACCGCCATCACAACGGCTCCATGAGCGATGCCGCTTGCAGAGTCCACTTTATTCCTTTACCCTCCCGCCGGTAAGCAATGCAGTGTAAAGTAGCGCGGCATGGTGTGTCAAGAGAGGGTGAAACGTGAAACGTGATTGTGGAACCACAAAGACGCAAAGAACACAAAGTAACCGCCAAGTTATTTATTGTTATTGAACCGCAGAGACGCAGAGGACGCGAGTATTTTTGGGGTTAGGGATCAGGGATTAGAGGTTAGTAGCTGACGGCTCACGTTTCACCCATCAAAAAGAGAGCTACCCCATCAAGGAGTAGCTCTCTTTAATTGCCCCATAGAGGGCTATTATTCCGCCGTGCACCCTTTGTCGATACGGTATTCCGGCTTTCACACGCCAGCCAGCTCCGACCAGGCACCCCTGCGGCACCCAAGAGTATCTATTTACCGCTGCTTCCTTCCAGACCTGACGGGGTTCATAGGCTCTTGCCGCGCAGGACCCGGCCTTCAACGCCGCTTAACTTGCGCAGTCCCACAATGCCGGACCTCGAAAGGGAATTCAACCCCGCTATAGCGGTTTGCGGGTGCAGGGCACCGCTAGTTCCCCGTCTAGCACGACAGTTAATTTTACGTTATTGATAGGGGGATGTCAAGCGTACGACGGGTTTGGGGAGCAGAGGGCGGCCCCAGGGGTCCGCCCCTACATCTGTGTAATTATCGCGTTGCGGTGCACCCACCCCGTCTGGCCGTTGGGGAGGGTGAAGCGGTAGTAATCTCCGGAGCGCATCGTCGTGCGGTGGAACTGACCGCTGCGAAGGGTGCCTACCACCGGACCACTGCCCGGCGCTGAGTATACGTTAATCAAAGGCTTGCCCATCAGGAAGGCCTGCCAATCGCCCTCGATAATTCTGGAGGGATTACCGCCATTTCCGGTGGTGCCGGGGGTAGTAGGGATGCGCTGAGCCGCCGAATCAGGGTAGGTGTCAGCGTCCTGTATACCGTAACCGTAAGCGACCGTGTCCGTAGGCCGTAGATAGGCTGTCTTCAGGAAGACCAGGATGCCCGCCGCTATCCCAGCCGAGACCTTATCGGTCTGGTTGAACATGACCTCTCTATCGGCGGCGTTCGTCATGAAGCCCATCTCGACGATAGCGCCGGGCGTGAAGTTCGATACGCGGTAATTAGGCCGCCAGGGAGCATAAGCGTAATAGCCACGCATGTTGCGCGTTACCATATCGTCTTCCGGCAGCTTTGTTGCGCTCCGGTATGCGTCAGATAGCAACTGCACCAACATACCATCCTGCTGGGCGACTTCGCTTCGCCAGCGTGTGCTGATCTTGAAGCCTCTGGATGAAGGGGAGGCGTTGCCGTCGGCGTGAAGTGCCACGAAAGCATCGGATGTATATCCGGTCGGCACCGTGGCAGGGAGGATGTCTACCAGCACCCCATGAGCGCGCAACAGCCGGGCCACTCTGTCGGCTACCATCAGGTTCAGTTCCAGCTCCGTGCGCCCACCACCCGCCGCGCCCGTGTGCCCTGATAGGCTCGATAACTGGGGAGGAAACTCGTTGTTCTTATAATGCCCAACCTGTAGCGCCACCCTCAATGTGCGTTGAGGCGCTGCTACCGGCGCAAGAGCCTGTGGGGAGTTGCCGTTGTAGTCCGCCGGGCGTGCGGCGGCAATACCTGGCTGCGCGGCGAGCAGAGATGTGACAATAATCAGCAAGGCGATAATAGCACGCTGGATGAGCATGAATATAGAGGCTCCGTTTCTCTGGAATGGGCAAGTCTGACGTGAAGAAAACTGCTTTTCCTCCATTTCATTATACGCAGCCGGTTACCCGTCGCGCAATGTTTCTCGCCGGAAGGGAGAAGTCCTACCCATTATGTTATACTGCTGTGCCGGATTGCGGCTCCACTTTGGAGCGTTGGCGGGAGGCGTGTCACAACATCATGACGGTCCGGTGGCCAGTAAAATCAGGTTAAAGGAGATAGCATATATCATGAAGATAGGACTACAGGTAAACAATTTCACGTGGGAGGGCGGAGACGCGACGATTGGTGAGACATTTGGCGCGATAGGCAGGCGGGCCGAGGAAGCGGGTTTCGACAGCTTCTGGGTGATGGACCACTTCTTCCAGATTGGTGGAATAGGTCCGGTCGAGTGGCCGATGCTTGAGGGCTACAGCGCCCTCTCCTTCATTGCTGGCCAGACTTCAAAGATGAAGCTCGGCACGATGGTGACAGGCGTGACCTACCGCCATCCCGGTATCCTTGTGAAGACGGCAACCACGCTCGATGTCCTCTCGGGCGGGCGCGCATATTTCGGCGTTGGAGCCGCGTGGTTCGAGCGCGAACACCTCGGATTGGGGGTTCCTTACCCGCCTTTGAAAGAGCGCTTCGAGAGGCTTGAGGAGCTGCTTCAAATTGCCCACCAGATGTGGTCGGGTGAGGTCGGCCCTTATAACGGCAAGCACTATCAACTGGCGGAGACGCTAAACTCGCCCCAGGCCATCAGCAAGCCTCATCCTCTGATCCTGATAGGGGGCACGGGTGAGACCAAGACCCTGCGCTTTGTCGCCAAGTACGGCGATGCGTGTAACCTCTTCGCCAGGATGGGTGAGGACGTGCTGAAGCATAAGCTCAACGTGCTGCGCGAGCATTGCGAGAACGAAGGCCGCCCTTACGAGGAGATAGAGAAGACAAGCTTGGACAGTAT
>JBBRVL010000083.1:0-11763 GCA_038246925.1 Chloroflexia bacterium | reverse complement strand
CGTTGCTGAGGTCGGTTGTCGGCACGGTGGAAACGTCCAGGGTGACTCCGGTGGACGGTTTTGCGATTATCTCCTGCCACCCGATGCGCTCCCCCATATTGGTGTCCCGATACTCGATCGTGCCGGTGCGAGCGCCTTGAAGTGGTGCTACCAGGCTTAGCTCAAGTCGCAAAGTAGGGAGGCCACCTGCGCCTGGAGGGAAGCTGAGAGCCGGCTTACCTCTCATCGTGAGCTTCACCGGCGTGCCATCTAAGGAGAGCGATATACCCGGCAACAGTTCCGTCGCTTTCCTCGCTGTGTATGCTTCGCGCTCTGCCGGCGTCAGTTCGGTGTTATGGTCGGCGCGTATAGTGCCCAACTCCTGGTAAGCGGGGATCTCGGCCATATCTACTACATAGTAGATATCAACGCGGTCCTGGCCCAATGTGAGGGCGCTGTAGCGGTTGACTGTGAAGTTGCCCATAGGGTGGGCGCTGGCACGTTGGGGCGGCGAGGCTACAAGCACCAGGCAAACCACCATTATGAGGGCGAACAGTGCGCGAAAGGTACGTCTCATTACTCTCCTCGGTCAAATAGCGATTTAGCACTTCAGACACGACCTCTACTGAGGTGCTGCACCTACTATGCGACTTACGTATATCTCCCAGGTGCAGATTAAGTCACCGCGGCAGGAAGGTAAACGTCCCCACTTCGCGCCCAATGCGATCAGCGAAGTGGGGACGTTTCTATCTCGAGGTTGAGCGGAATTAGTTGTCAGTACCGAGGTCGGCGGCTTCCAGTCGGTAGACGGCGCCAGTAGAGGAGAGCGCATAGAGGCGCAGCGGCCTCGTCTGGCTGGCGGCGAGAGAGTATAGGTCTTGCCCAGCGAGCGCCACCCGCGCCCAGGTTGCCCCCTCGTTCGTGGTGTGGTAGAGGCCGTTGAGCGTAGCGGCGTAAAGCTCCTGCGGCTGGTTCGGCACCGGCACGATAGCGCGCACGCTTGCCTCCTCGGCAGGCAGGCCGACATCTTTACGGTGCCAGGTTTTGGCACCATCTTGGCTGCGCATGAGGCCAAGACGGGTCGCCGCGTACAGGCCCGGGGGGTTCCCAGAGACCACGGCCAGTGCCCCGAAAGCCCCCGGCGGCTGGGCAAGCACCGCTTGCCAGCGGTCACCACCGTCGGCGCTCTCGACCAGGCCGCTTTGCGCTACCAAGGCGTATACATGGCGAGCGTCTGTCGGGTCGACGGCGAACCCATGTATATCGGTGCTGGGCAGGTCTGTCTGCACGTCCTGCCAGGTCTTGCCCCCATCACCGCTGCGCTTGAAGATATTATGGCCCGCTATATAGACCGTCAGAGGGTCGGTGGCCGGCAAAGCCATGCTCATAGCGTCACCGTTCATACCTCCAGCTAAGGGGTGCCAACTCCTGCCGCCGTCGGTGCTCTCCTGTATCCCTGCGTGGGACCCAAACCATACCCGGTCAGCATCTTGTGGGCTGACAGCTAAGGAGTGAAAGTCGGAGGCTTGCAAAGTCGAAAGGGGCGAGAGCTGGCCCACATCGTTTGACCCGCCTGTCTCTGATTGACGAGTGCCCAAAAGGAACGCCCCGAGACCAAGTAGCAGTAACAGGCCGGCACCTACCACAACTATACGGGGTACACGCACTACCGTGGTCGGTGCTTGAGACCGATCCGCGGCCGGATCCGTTGTGGAAGTCTTCTTGGAGGGACTCTCAGCATTCGCCACGGGCCGGGTCGCACGGGTTGTATTCCGGCTTGAGGCTCTAGTGTCGTTCTGCCTCGGTCGTTTTGCTCTACTCAAAAGATGCCCTCCAGGCACGGTGTTAGTCTAACTATTAGTGTGGAATCGGCATTCCATTGGTACCAATAACCAGAGGACAGTAGGCTCGACTGCAGCCCTAAGGGACCGGCGTGCCTGCGGCTGGCGGGTTGGCCCCTGGCGTTATGATAGTTACGCCCGGCGGAATGTTCTGCCCACCGTTACCTCCCGTAGCGGGAGCGGCAGCTGCCGTAGTGTCGATAGGGTACCCGTTAGGGTCTTTCCCATTGTTCTCTTTCCATGTGTTCCAACCGCCGAGAATAACTTTCATGTTGTCTTTGCTGAAGCCATACTGGCTGATGAGCTTGGACGCCACACGGGCGCTTTCATTCTCGGCCGGTCACTGGCAGTAAGCTATAACCAGCTTGTCTTTGGGCAACTCCGCGATCCGGGCATCGACATCGGCCTCCGGGAATGACACAGAACCCTTGATGTGGCCCTGATCGTAGGCAGTCTTGGCCCGCACGTCGATGATAAGGGGCCGCTTGGCGGGATCGTCGTAGAGCTTCTTGAATTCATCCATCGTAATACGCGGTGCATCAGACCCGGCTGCGGGCGCCTGGGTGCCGCTTGAAGTTATCGGCGTTGGAATGGTCGAGTCGCTTATCACGCCAGGAGTAGTTCCCCCACCCCGGGGGGTGAGCAGGAATATCACGAGCCTCAGCCCCACGACGAGCGCACCGATAACCCCGCCCATGATGTACGGGAACGGATCGCGCTTGGGGGCCACGTAAGCTGACCTATCCCTCCTGTAGCTGCGTCCTCGATCGTCGTAAGCGACGTTTCTCTTTTGCCTCCCGGGTGGATAGTCTTCGCTTACGCTCTGGTTCCTATACTGGGCGTTATCGTCGTATTCCTCTTCATAATCGTAGTCGCTAGCTCCCGCGTTGGAGCCGGCCCCGGATGGCACCTTGCGTGCCTGTGGGCGTTTTCTTGGCGTCTGGCTCATAACAACTATCTACCTCCTTGTGATTATATAGATTGATCCGAATCACTGATCGACGGGGCGTCCAGCCATGTTCTAAAGTAAGTTACCGGGCTTTCTGCATATAGCCTTCCATCACCGCCTCATCCATAGCACCAATATGAACAGCGCGTATCACCCCGTCTTTATCTATGAAGTATGAGGTCGGTATGCTGTACGCCTGGTACGCCGTTGCAACGGCAAAATCGTTATCCTGGAGGAAGGTCCAGGTGTACTTGTACGAGTCGACGAAACTCTTGACCGCCTCCAGCGTATCGCGCGGCCCCATGGAGACGCCCAGCATTGCCGCCTGACCCTGGTACTTGTTATAGACTTTCTGCATCTCAGGCATCTCCTGACGGCATGGCGGGCACCACGTACCCCAGAAGTTCACGAACACAGGCTTGCCGCGAAGCGACGAGAGCCTGACGTTCTGATTGGTGCGCACGTCCACCAGCTCAAAGTCGGGCGCGAGAGCGCCGACCCTGGGCGCAACATCCAGGCCGACGGTGTTGGCCCTTGTGGTATCGGCGCCGGTGCCGAGGAGCCATGCCACCAGCGCGAAAACGGCTGCCAGCATCAGGAGCGCGCTCCCAAGCATGATCATACGCGCAGGCCCACGCTCGGGAGCGCTGAACGGCGCTCCGTCTGGATATGGGTCCCATGCCTCACTAATACTGGTCACCGCTGGTTCATCATCCCGATGATATTCAGTGAACCCGGAGATTGGTGAGGCACTATTCCTGACGATTCTCACGGTGCTGGTCGGTCGTTTCGTGTTCATTATGGTCCTGCAGAACGGGAAGGATCAATTGCGGAATCACATTCTACGAAGTGATATTAGTAGATTTCGAGCCTTTTGTCAAGTTACCTGTTGTCCGCTTTCAGTTCTGGTGTCCCCTTTCTGTAATGTACCCAAAGTTCTCGAAAGCGGTGACCTCCCATAAGGGCGTTTTGCCGCGGCATTAGGCATTCGACGGTTTTCGACAGTTACGATATTGCTGGACTGCCCCTTTTTGCGTATGCCTTGCAGCCTCTGAAAAAGAGCGCGACAGAAATATATGCGAAGTTACGGTTTATTACGTAGCAAAAACGTTGACCTGGCCCGCGAGGGTATGGTAACTTCAAACAACTATATACGCATAGTACGTTTGGAGGCGATTTTGAACTTAGGCATGGCCACCATAAAGCACGCCCTCGTAGCGGCTCTAACTTTTCTCCTACTTTCCCTCAGCATTACCGCTGCTCCGGCCGCGCTGGCTGCGACCCCGGTCACCGTTGGCAGCAAAGCCGTTGTAACCAACACCGACGGCGATACGGTCCGGATACGGAGTGGGGCAGGCACCGTCAACGAGCAGGTCGCCGAGGCCCATGAAGGCGACGTGGTCACGGTGCTCGCCGGACCGAACAAGGACAGCAGCGGCAAACTGTGGTTCAAGGTGCAGGCACCAGGCGGCAGCGGCTGGGTGGCAGCCGTTTTCCTCAGCGGCCAGACCGGCACAAGCGTTTCTCAGCCGGCCAAACCGGTCTCGACTACACCCAAATTATCAGGGTATGCTCGGGTTGACAATACCGATGGCGACACTCTGCGCGTGCGATCCGGTTCAAGCAGCGATGCAGCCGTTATCGCTACGCTTGACCCTGGCGCGACCGTGGCTGTGAAGGCCGGACCGGTGAAGGATCGGGATGGTACTCCCTGGTATCAGGTCTCCTTGCAGGGCGCCACGGGCTGGGTCATGGGCCGATACCTCGTACAGGCGGCCAAGCCTGTGGCCGAGACTGAAGTGAAACCCGTGTCGAAACCTGCCGCCAAGCTTTCGGGGTTCGCGCGAATAGCTAACACCGACGGCGACAACCTGAGAGTTCGATCTGAGGCCAACCGCAACAGTAAAGTGCTTGTGACCCTGGCCCCAGAGAGCATCGTTGCCGTAAAGGCTGGCCCAGTCACGGACGAGGAAGGGGTTGCCTGGTATCGGATCTCTGGCGCTGGCACCACAGGATGGGCTATGGCCCGCTACCTGGCGCCCTCTCAGGCGCCCTCAGACCTCGTTGAGCCCGCGGTGCGAGTGCTGCAGCCAGCAGTTCAGCCCAAGCCGACCGCACAGCCCCAGGCAAAGCCGGTAGTGAAAGCGGCCGCGCCAGCACCCGTATCTGCACCCGCTAGCGCTGCTCCGTCCAACAAAGGAGACCTGATCACCGACAACGCTATGAAGTATGTCGGCTACCGCTATCGCTTCGGCGGCACCTCGCCCAGTGGCTTCGACTGCAGCGGCTTCATCTACTATGTGATGAACAAGTCGGGAGTACAGGTAGGACGCAACATGGAATCGCAGCTCAAAAGCGGTCCGCGTGTAAGCCGCGGCGATCTGCAGCCGGGCGACCTGGTATTTTTCGTGAACACCTACAAGCGCGGCCTGTCGCACGCAGGCATCTACATCGGCAACGGCAGGTTCGTGCATGCCGAGAACGAGAGCACGGGAGTGATGGTAAGCTCTATCGGGAGCTCGTACTATGCAACCCGTTACTACGCCGCCGTCCGGCCGCGATAGCCCGTTGCCTCTGAGAAGAGTAGCCAGCCCAAAATAAGGGCTGGCTACTTTTTGCATGGATTACCTCTCAACCAGATAGGCGGGCAGCACCTGCCTGTTAGCGTCAAAGCTATAGAGACGCCTTGCCTTACTCCCAGCCGCCCGTAACTACGGTCTCAAACTGGTCCTGTGTCCAGTAGCCGTTCGCTATGTAGCGTTTGATGGCGAAGAGAGGATCGGCGACTTCATCCATTACATCACGCAGCCGGAAAGCTGCTTTGTAGCCGTAGTCCTTGAGTTTTCCGGCTGCTCTTGCGTCATAAACGCCGAACGGGTAAGCGAAGTATTGAGTGGGGTGCCCAAGCAGTTCCTCGAGCGTCTTCTTAGGCTCAACTATCTGCTGCTGCCAGTCGGCTTCGGTCTCGTACTCGGTGACCATGCGGTGGTCCCAGGTGTGGGGCTGGATGTCAAAACCCTCTCCGTCCAACTCTTTTAACTGCTCCCCTGTCATGAAGTTTTCTTTGTCTATGGTGACCGTCATGACGAAGAAGGTGGCATTGAGGCCGTACTTCTTGAGCAGAGGCACGGCGCTGGTGTACTGGTTATCAACGTTATCGTCGAACGAGAGCATGACCGGCTTGTCGGGCAGCGGGCGGCCGCTTGCGTAATATGCGGCTACCTGTTCCGCCGTGACAGCCTGGTAGCCATTCTCGTGGAGGTAGTTTAGCTGCGCTTCGAGCTTCGACGGGGGCATGATGTAGGCTCGGTCATCCTCGGTGTCGGCGTGCTCCCAGTCGCGCACGTGGTGGTAGGAGAAGACCGGCACGAACCTACGCTCGGCTTCCGGGATAGGGGTAGGTGTAGAGGTGCCAATTACCACCACCTTAGGCGTTGCGCTGGGTCGAGGAATGCCTGTAGGTAGCGTCGCGCTGGTTGGCGTCGTCGAAATGACCGGTGTAGCGATTGGTATGGCACCCGTGTCGCAGCCTGACAGCATGGACAGAGCGATAACTGCAAGGGCTGACGACATCAGCAGGGCGCTGAGGCGAGGTAGAGGCATGTTGTTTTAGGACGTTCCTGAATGCGTCAGTGCAAGCCGAGCATAATTCTCTATTTTGGTGTTGTAGCCGCTAAGGGTGTATCAAGAGTGCCATCTCGTCGAAGTAACTCCAGCGGCGTAAGAAGGACTCCCAGTCGGTGTAATACTTCCCACCGTCACCCACGTCCATCACATACACCCCGGCCTCATCGTAGCCGTAAACGACCACGGTATGCTCGGAAGGCACAAGCTTATACTGCTCCCCTTCGTAAGTGCGGCTGTAGACCGGCCTGGTGATGTTCTTGCCGATGGTGAGCCAGACGATTACAGGATGGCCCTCTTGGATCTCAGCCTTGAGCCGCGCCGCGCCTCGGTAGAACACAGTAGCGTCGTAGTCGTGCCCCTCCAGCGCTGTCGCCAGGGGCTCGGCGTAAATGCCGTAATCTGTAATCCCACCGCCCTCGCCGTTGATGTCGCCCCTGAAGCCTTTGTGCGGGTTGGGGTGCCTGGGCACCTCACGCATGAGATGGTCTTCAGATATCGCGTTGCCCCAGAAGGTGGTGACGGCCTGGACCGCTGCGTACTCGCAACTAAGGTTGTACGATTGCGCGACCGATGGTATGCCCTCGATCAGCACCTCGGCGCCGTGTGCTTGTGCGGGCGCCGGCCCGGAGAGTGCAGGTACTGCTGCCGCCAGCAGAGCAAGAAGGCATAAATTGCGCGTTAGGGCAGCACCCACATATTTCCTGTTCATCTTGACCCTTTCAGAGTTGTAATAACATAATGGCGTAACAGTTTGAACGCGTAACGTACCATCACCGGCTTTTAGTCATGGGCCTTCGGTGCCCGGTTCGCCCGGCGACGTTATATCGAGCTCACTCCAGATGATGATCTTCTGCGTCCTGCAATCGACGGTGCCAGTGCCGACGGTCACTACCACGCCCGCCAAGTCGTTCGCCCGCCGCGCCGATATATATCCCACTTCCACCCTGTCTGCTCCTATGCCCTTTAGCGCTGCCAGTTTGAGGAGGCGTACCTCCTCTTGCTGCCTCTGCTTGAGGGCGAAATAAGGGATAAGCTCCTCAACGCTGTAGATGGCATGAAAACCTCCATCACCCTTTTCCCCGACCGTGTATTGCTCGAAGATTGTCTGATCGAAAAATCCTGTGAGCAGTTTCTCATCTCCGCGGCTGATGGCGCCGAAAAAGCGGGTGATCAGGTGTGCCACTTCACGAGGATTGCACTCTGCGGGCAAACCCGTCTGCTCGCCCGCGTCCGCGACCTCGACTTCCGCGGCCTCAGCACCCTCCCCCACAGTAACTTTCTCCCAGTCCACCCGGCGCTCCCCGAGGATCATCCGTTCGCCAGCCGCAACAGCCGCGGGATCGGGTAATCCATCCTCCCGGCGACTGGCGAGCGATTGAAAGATATAGAGCCCGGCAAGAACCGCTACCGCAAGCGCTGCCAGGCTCATGCCAAGGATGCCCCGTTTGCTCTTCACTGCCCGCTATTATCGTACGCTTCAGGCCCGCCTACGAAGCCACATGCCGCCTGCGAATATAGCAGCGCTGGCCGCGAGTGCCGCCATCACCAGCCAGAGAAGACCACTACCGGCAGGCGAACCCGCTGTGGGGAGATTGCCGGATGTATCGCCCCCCTGGATGGAGTCCGGAGGCATCGTGCCGGAGGTCCCTGAGGTCCCGCCTGTCATGCTGCCGCCGGTCATGGCGTCGGCACCGTACCAGGCCTTCAGCCAGCCGTCGAACTTCTGTATCTCAGCATTCTGCGAGCTGATGATGTTCTGAGCAAGCGTCTCCAGCTCGGCCCGATCAGTACGGTCAGGCACCAGCTTGGCCATTTCAACCGCGCTCTTGTGGTGTTCGCGCATCATCGTGAGGAACTCTTTGTCGAAATCGTCCCCTTTGAGGCCCTGCAGCTTCGTCATGTCTGCCATGCTCATACTTGATGAGCCTCCCATCATGCCCGACATGGCGGTTGTGTTGTGCCATTGCTGGAGCCAGCCGGTCATGTCGTTGATCTCTTTGGTCTGCGCTGAGATAATCTGCTGCGCGACATCCTTTACTTCCTTGTGGTTGGCGCGGTCGGGCACGAGTTTTGACATATCAATGGCGCTCTGGTGGTGCCCTATCATCATGGTCATGAACTCTATTTCGAACTCTTTGCCTGAGAGGCCTTCAAGCTTGTTCATATCGTCCTCCGACTGGCCCAGCGGGCTGGCTGAACTTGATGCAACTCCAAGCAAACTCCCAAAGAGGAGCACCGGAACCAAGAGTGTGAGAGCCAGGCTTTTCGCCTTTATATTGTTCAATCTACTAATTTGTGACAATGCTATCTCTCCTTTGTAGCTATCCCCTGCTATGGGGTATCGCATGATATGGGAGACGATCGAGACCGGCGTCTGCTTCTCGGCATTAGCGGTCCCCCATCGGTTCCCAGCTTTGGCCAACGTGCCCTATTTACACCAGAACGGCATCATCTGTGCCGTTTTGGGGTTTCGTGCTCTTCTATAATTACTTCAGTGTAATCCAATGCCGAAGACTCCCGAGTGCGCTACCGAGGTAGACCTGTGCCTTTTTGAATGAGCATCTTGCTTGACGCTTCGATAACCTGCCTCCGCTCGGCTTCAATCGCGTTCCACCCACAAACCGTCTAGTTAGCTGCTTCTTCTGCTGTCTGGGCATCTCCGATTATAACATAGTAGTTCTACGTATCACAAGGCAAAAGCCTCGCCAGCAGTGACGCAAGGAGGAGATAAGTTAGATGCCGTGCCATGGCAACGCTGGCAACCCGGATCTTGGTGTGGTACCCCCCGAGACTGCGGCGCGCCGGAGGATGTTCCTCTTTGCGTCACCCCCGTTGTGGCAGGCAGCCAGTACCATTAGCTCGCCTGGAGCCGAGTTCTCATCACCCGGTAAGGCTCAGAAATCACCCACTGGCCCAAACACCTGATCGTCTGTGCAGTTGGCTGGTGGCCCTATCTCGACTTCTAATTGATGATTCTAGCAAGAAATTGATCCATGGCACTCGCCTGCAGGTCACCGACATAGACAGCCTGAATAACGCCGTCAGCGTCGATGAAAACGTGCATCGGTATGCCGGACATGAAATATCGATTGGTTACCTGACCATCGCTATCTACTACGAAGGTCCACTCGAAGCTGTTCGCGTTTGTGAACGCTCTTACCTCGGCGGGATCCTCGCGCATATCTATGCCGACGACCGCTAGGCCTCGATCCCTGTACTCGGTATACTTTTCCTGGATAAGGGGCATCTCAGCGCGGCAGGGAGGGCACCAGGTGGCCCAGAAGTTGATCCAGACTGGCCTGCCCCGCAGCGCCGACAGCTTCACAGGTTCGCCTGTTTTCACGTCAGCCAACTCGAAATCGGGCGCCACGGCACCTGTTCGAAGCTCAAAGGGCAACGCGCCCGTTGTGCCGGGGCGTGAAGAGAACAGGGCGAAATAAGCAACGACGGCTATGCCGATTACCAAAACGGTGAGCAGTCCGACCTGAACAGGAGCTCGTACGATAGGACGCGATGCTTGATCGGTCAAAAGCTCTCCATCACTCGCGTGATGATTGCTGCCGGTTTCGGTGCTTTCGCCGCTCTTGTGGCTGTCCCGGCCCGGGCCATCGTTGGATCTGCTACCGCCGGGGTTGCTCTTACTGCGTGACGATAACATAGCCCGGTCCGAACATGTTCATGCCACAGGTCATCTCGAAGGTGCCAGCCTGGGTCGGTGTGAAGTCGAGGGAGGAATTCTTCCCCGGTTCAACCACTGCCGATGCCCCGAGACCTCGGAGCGCGACGAAGCGGCCTCAGCCAGGGTCCCCGTTGATAACGCTCAGATTGAAATGTACGGGTGCCCCCTGCTTCACCTTGACGACCTTAGGCTCGTATTGGAAGGTGGCGCTGTTCAGCACAACATCCAGGGTCTGCTTGCCGTCAGCGCCTACTTGGGCGGCCACGGCCTCCTGCTCAAGCTGGGCCTGTGTTTCACCGCCCTTGCCCACGACCGCGTTTGGTGAACTACCGGCGCCGGTTCCCGCAAGCGGCCCGTTGCGCGCAGCACCGGCGTTGAGCACCCACCAACCTAGCGCCAGGAAAACGAGGAGGATAGCCGCTCCGGCTACCCAGGGCACTCTGACAACCGTATTTTGCGTCTCTTGTGGTTGCTCATATGTGAATTGTTGCTCTTTTACGCGGCGCGGCCCCTGCCCCTCTCTCCGGCTCGCGCTCTTTCCTTCCCCTGGGCCGCGACCCGCATCATTGGGCCTGGAGCTCCTCGCCCTTCCATTCCCTCTCGGATTGCCCACCTTGCCTGCCGCATTCGCAGCTGCACCTTGTTGATGGCCTCCTGCGTTCGAGCTGCTCGGATGCCTCCCGCCCTGGCTTGCCCCCTTACTTGGCCCTGCGCCCCCTGCGTTACCTGCACTTGCGCTCACCCCAAGTTGGCGGCCGGAAGTCGAGTCTCCATCTAGCTGCCTATTCTGTGCTGGGACACTCATCGTTATACCTCTCTCGGATGTTGCGTAAGCTGCCGCCTTCGCGGGCGCGCTCTTTTTCTGCGTTGGACGGGAGAGCCTTCCGGTTTGAGAGGTGTCCTGTACCGGCAGGCCGAGGCCGAGCCGCTTTTCGTACCCCCGTCGCCTCTCCCCGTCTGTCAGGATCGCTACCGCCCGTTCAAGCCGCTCTCTATCCGAAGCGTCTGACTGTCCGCTTTTATCGAGGTAAGCGTGGAGCACCTCATCCTTTGAGGCGTTGTGCGGCACCCCGAGCAGCGCGTAGTAGTCAACTAGCTTCTTCTGCCTTGGAACAGTTACGGGTGTTTCAGAAGAATATGCTCTTTGCTCGCCCACCTGAGCTGTCGCTGCTGCATCCTCGGCTGCTTCGATGGCAATGGATCGAGTAAACATCGGGGCCAGCCTGTGCAGCGCGGCGTGCCCGGGGGTGCTCTGCTCGATCAATACCACCAGTCCCACCATACCGGCCACATAGATCGCCCCCAGTAGGACCGCAGTCCAGAGCAGGCCATCCCGTGGGAAAACGACCATGACGGCAAGCATCGCGCCCATAGAGCCACCCATCACCCCGCCCATGGCCCCGTCCATAATGCCCATGAGACCCCCGGCCCGGCCGAAGTAAGCGCCGAGCGCAAGTCCCAACAGGACGCCGAAAAGGTTACCCCAGAACATGCTGCTGGTGGCGGCGGCCGCGCTGTACCCGAGCAAGAAGCCGTTGAGCATACCCATCATCATGCCGGCCATCATGCCGGTCATCTCCGTGTATGCTTCACGGAACTTCCCCAGGTGCATACCTATGACGCCGCTGACGACAAGCACAAAGGCGCCATAAACTAACCAGCCCAACTCATCCAGCATGCCTTGCATG
>JBBRVL010000082.1:0-11781 GCA_038246925.1 Chloroflexia bacterium | reverse complement strand
GCCCCGCCCCGCGCGCAGCAGGCAACAGGTGACGCCAAATCAACCCAAAATCGGAACTCCAAAATCCACAATTCGGTAAAGCTGGTGTCGCCCAGGCCGCAATATCCATTTTTGAGGATACCGGAGCCATCGGAGCTATATTACGGGCTGGCTGAGGGGTATGCTACGCAGGGAGATTGGGAAGGGGCGCTGGGGGCGTTGGAGGCGTTGAAGGTATGGATGCCGCAGGACCATTCGGTGCATACGCGGATGGCGGATATATATTTCAGGCGGGGGGACCTTCAGAGTGCGCTGGGTGAGTTGAATGAGCTGCTGGTGGCATATCAGAAGGGTGGGGAGAACGATAAGACTTTGGAGACGCTGGGGCACATGGCGCGGCTGGCTCCGAATAATGTGGCGGTTAGGCGGAAGTTGAGCGATTTGTATGTGAAGCTGGGTATGACGGAGTATGGGTTGACGGAGCTTGATGTGCTGGCGGAGCTGCAGTTGAAGGCGGGTTTGTTGAAGGATGCGATGGGGAGTTACCAGAGGGCGGCGGACTTGCATTTCACGCTTGGGCAGCATGATAAGGCGATCAGTATATATGAGAGGATTGTGAGGTTGGCGCCGAGGGATATGGAGGCGAGGCAGCAGCTTGTGAATATGTATATTCAGAGTGGGAAGATTGTGGAGGCGGTGGAGAGTGAGAGGAGTATGGCTGAACTCTTTTCGCATGAGGGGCAGACGGAGGGGGCGATTGCGGCGTTGCACCAGTTGATTGCGTTGTCGCCTGATGATGTGGGGGGGCTGCATATGCTGGCGCGGGAACTGGTGAGTTTGGGGGAGTATGGGCAGGCGGCGCGGCTTTATGGGAGGCTGGTGAGGCTGGAGCCTGAGAATGAGAGGGTTCCGATTATGCATGGTGAGATGTTGAGGATGGCGAGGGAGGCGGAGGTGAGCAGGCAGAGTGTGGCGGTTTGACGAGTGACGAGTGTGGGTAGGGATTAGGGATTAGGAATTAGGAATTAGATGGGGGCAGAGTTACGAGGTGGTAACCCGGTCCCCTTTTGGTTTGGGTTAGGTGAGTGGGCAGAAGGGAGAAGGCAGAGGCGGGGTGAAAGGATTATTCAAAAGAGCCTCCGACCTACTGGAACTGAGTTGGAGGGGCGGTCGCTGGAAGCTAAAGAGTTCGGGGATCAGGAGTCAGCAAGCTTTATCAGGTCGAGTAAGGAAGGGCAATTCTTTAGTTGTAAGGGGGTGTGATGGGCCAGGCCTGGGCTATGATGCCCCTTTTTTCTGTGCTTTTCATCCACTTCATGAGAGTTTTATGGGATGGGGGTGGAGAGGTTGGTCAGTGCAAAGGGTGGGGGTGCATATGGACAGGCCCGGCTGCTGTCTCTGATATACTTGGCATCCGGGGCAAGAAATTTATTCGACCTTCAAGAGAAGCCCTGGGTGAAGACGATGGCAATTGCAATGGCACGACTGACAAAGGAGAAAAAGCGATGATCATGGCACGTACGGTTATTCAGACGAAGTGGGGCAAGGCGGACGAGGTTGTGAACGGGATGAAGGAGATGATGAAAGGCGGACCGATGCCCGAGGGTGGTCATAAAGTCACGCTGATGACGGACCTGAGCGGGGAGTTCCACACGGTGATTATGGAGTCGCAGTTCGACAGCCTGGCGGCGTGGGAGAAGTTCAGGGCGACGATGTTCACGGGGCAGGACAGCGGGGGGGACGGCCCCGGCGGCCAGGACAACATGGAGGAGATGATGGTAAGCGGGCGGCAGGAGTTTTATACAATCGAGGCGGAGTTCTAACGTTTCGGGGTGTGGTGCAGGTGGGGTTACAGACAGCTGGGTTACAGACAGCTGATGGCTAATTGGGTCTTATGCTAGTTATTTCGAGGTTTTGAGCGAATAATGAGCAGCTATTTACTGCTGGAAAGGCAAACACAACCTAGTTGGCTACAAAAAGCACCTGTTCCCACCCGTTTTTGGCCTGTGCAGGCACAAGTTTGCCAAGATTGCTTCGTTTTCCCAGCTTCACGATTGCTCTTACTCAATGGTTTTCCTGGCTTCACGTGTGAAAATAACTAGCATAAGACCCTAATTGGTAATATGTAATTGATAATCACCTGGGGGTACGCGGAAGAGTAGTCAGGCGCAGGTCTCCCAGGTGGCTTGGATGTGAAGGCGGATGTGGTTGAGGGCGGCGTTGAGGTGGCGGTCGATGGTGCGTGGGGAGAGGCCGGTGAGGAGGGCAATTTGAGCAGTGGTGAGGCGGAGGGAGTAGCGGAGGGTGATGAGGCGTTTGGAGTGGGGGTTTAGGTTGCGGGTGTGGTGGTGCCAGGAGATGTTGGAGAATAGCTGTTCGTAGAGGTGGCTCGGCTGGTGGTAGGGTTGTTGGACCTGGTTGGGTTGCCGGTGGGTGATGATGGGGTTTAGGCTGAGACGGCCCGCGTAGGCCCTGGCGCGATAGTGGAGGGTATCCCTGACGAAGTGAGCGGTATGAGAGGGGAGTAACCGGGCCATATAAGAGAGAAACGGCTCCTCTGCGGAATTGCCATGCCACCTGTCCAGCAGATCGCAGAATATCAAGAAAGTCTGCTGGACAACATCATCGGGTTGGAGGGAGCTATCAATGTTGGAGAGGCCAGCGACCAAACGCATTGGGCGGGCGACCATGGCCTTTATAGAGGGCAAGTGGCGCAGGTAGAGGGTGTTGCGGGCATGAGCGGAGTGGGGGTGGTCGCCTGCTTTAGCAGCGAGGGCGAGAGTATCATCAGAGGCGACCTCAAAGGTCGGTTCGCGGTCACTCAATTCTCTTTCTAAACTCAAAGCAGACTCCTTTCGAATAAATGAGACCGGGGCCGGAATATAATCTGGTACCTCAATCATAGAGCAAAATAGTCGGGAGTTGAATTGCCCAAAAGGGTAGAACATACGGAATTATGAAATAAGTTGTTAGTTGTTAGTTGTTAGTTGTTAGTTGTTAGTCTTCTATGCGGTAACTAACAATAGTTCGCTACGCTCATCAACTTATTTCTGAATTAGAAAGAAACCCGTCAATCCAAAATCCAAAATCCAAAACCCAAAATCCAAACGATGAGGTGCTGTCGGCGCTGGGTGGGCTAGTGCTAGTGGCAGGGCTTGTGGGTGCTATTATGACTGCCTGGGGTAATCCTGTTGTGGCAGCACGGCACGCGGTGAAAGAAGCCAGCTCACTGCTTTACGAAGGGGATTACACGCAGGCTGTATCTCTACTTGAGGGGACGTTGCCCGCATATGACTCGCCTGAGCTTCGTCTCAACCTGTCGTATGCGTACCTTGCACGGCGTGACGGGGAACGTTCTATAAGGCAAGCGCAGGCTTCTGTGTCAACTGCCCGGGGAGAACTTCGACCTGCCGCCTATGCCCAGCTTGGCCGTGCACTGGCATTTTCAGGCCAACCAAACGATGCGCTGGAAGCCTGGCGGGAAGCTATCGCCGCAGCCTCTACCAACCCTGGGGGTAAGAGCGCACAACTCGAAGCGCGCTCATCGTGGTGGCATAGCGGTATGGTCCACTGGCGCGAGATGGATTGGCCTGCCGCACGCCTGGCCTTCGAGTCTCTCCTGGGCGGCGAAGACTTATACGCCCGGAGCGCCGCGCTCAAATTGGCACAACTGGCCGCGCCCACTGATCCAGCGGAATCGAAGAGGTTGCTTGGCCTGGCCCGTGGGAGTCCCGCTTCAGTTGAGGGCACGGCTATTCCTGCGACTCTGCCCAACCTGCGCGTGCCTGGTCTAGCCGAGGGAATTGCGTCGGGCGAGATCGAGCGCGCTTCCGGGGAATTGGGAGGAATGCTACAGGAAGCAGAAATGGTAACGGCACGGGGAGCCGACGAAGCAGAATCTGCCCTTCTCTGGGGTAGCTTTTACCTTCAGCAAGGGGAAAGCCTGCTGGCTAGAGAGTATCTCCAGCATGCCATAGACCTGAGGCCCGACTTTGCTCCCGCTCTAGCCCGGCTTGGTCTTGTCATGTTGACCCTGGGGGAAGGAGAGGCGGCCTTCGACCACCTGCGCCGGGCAGCCGACCTCGATCCAAGCGAACCGCTGCCGCACTACGTCCTGGCTCAGTTTTATCTACAGCGTGAGGACTGGACGGGCGTCGAGGAAGAGTTCGCACTCCTTCGCCGCCTGGAGCCTGGCAGTATTGAACTGCACATGCAGATGGCTGAGTACCACCGCCTGAGGGGGGACTATGAGAAGGCCGAGGCATCATATATAGAAGCTGTGAGAGCGCAGCAAATAGTTCCACGGAACGAAGTGGGGGCTGGGCCATCAGCCGCCGATCCTGCTCTCACCCTGGCGAGGTTTTATACTGACGTCCGCGGCCTCGGGTGCGATAAGGGATTGTCGGCGGGACGGCAGGCTGCTGATCTGCACCCGAACGACCCCGCCGCCCACGATGCTGTTGGTTGGGCGCTCGTCATTTGCCGTGAGCCGGAAGCAGCGCTCATCGCACTTGACCAGGCAGTGACGGGTGCGCCGGAAGTCCCGCGCTACCGCTACCATAGAGCCAAAGCATACTCTCTACTTGCCCGATACGACGATGCCCGCGCAGAGTATAGGCGCGTGATAAATCTTGATCCGACAGGCCCGTGGGAGCAGTTGGCCCTCACCGACCTGGTAGCCTTGCCGCCACCTCCTAAGTCGGAATTACGAATTACAAGTTACGAATTGTATGGCTTCGTCTACTCCCAAATTTGTAATTCGTAATTCGTAATTACACACGTAGTATCCCTGCCCGCGATGCCATGTCGAGGAACTGTGCCAGTCCCTTTTGCTCTTTCGCACCAAGTGTGTAGGTGTGGCGTCCGAACATCTCTTTGACCCTTTCTTTGCTAATGCCCAGTCTACTCGCCGTCTCATCAAGCACACCGGCTTTCTGTTCCTGTGCCGCCTTGTGTGACCTTGCGACGACCTGTTTGAGCATTTCTCCAGCGCCCGGCTTGCGAGTTTCAAGGTCACGTGGCGCCGCCAGCACTTCCCACACCACCGGCACTCCCGTCAGGAGCCACATCGCCAGGCCGACGTCCTCGGCGACCCATTCGGCTGGCCGCTTTTCTGCCTCGATGGTGGCACGGTCCCCATAAAGCAGGCGTGCTCCCTTGAGATTGTGGCCTTCTGTGCCGTCTTTCTTTAACGATAAATCTATGTCGTAATAAGGCTTGAGTAGCAGCTTCAGCAGGTACTCGGCGGTCGAGCCTTGAGCTTCGGGATGCAGGGCAACATCGCTTTTGTCCATGAGGTCCAGGCGCTGAGGGGCGAGCAAGAGGGCCGCACCTGAGATTCCCTCCGATACAACACCCCAACCTCCGAGTGCCGCCAGCTTCTGCCCGTGCCGCGCCAACACTGCGGGTGAGACAAAGCCGGCATCAAGACGGCCCTCGAGGAGACCGGCAAGTACCCTGGCAGGCGTATCAGTAACAACTTCTAGCTTCCAGGGAGACTCCGGACCAACCCAGCCTGCCTCCAGTGGGTAGAGCAATGGCATCAGCGCTGCTCTACCGAAGTATCCTAACTTCAGTGTGTCCCGTTCGGTATTGCTCATAACCCAATTATGGCACGCGAGATGCGCAGTAGCAAGAGGGGATTACGAATTACGAATGAAACGAAAAGAAGCAAAGGGAGAGAAGAACGCAAAGGTTCTAAGAGCACATTTCACAATCGTACCCTAACAGGGCGGACACACGAGTCCGCCCCCTATGTTCCTTTTGCTTGTTTTGAAATCGCCTCTTAGGGCAATGGCTGATAGCTGACGGCTACTAGCTTCGTCCACATTCACGGGGTCACGCTGAATGGCACGCTGTAAGCAGGCAAAGGAGAATCGTTGGGGTGGATATCGACGCGGTAGTCGCCGGGGGGCCAGGGGGTGGCATTTTTTAGGGTAAAACCTGCGTAGTAGGTCCCTGCCTGGGGATATTCTTTTCGCATTTCGTAGATGCGGCTGTTCCCTGGACCATACCAGCGCGTCAGCACCGACCTGACCGCACCCTCTCCGAAGTTTGCCTGCACTGCCAGATTCATAGTGTCGTCGGGTTTATAGACACTTGTTACGCCAACAGGCTCGCCGCCCTCGAAGCGAACGCTCATCTGCCCGGATAGGATCCCGCCTCCTGCTTGCGGTTGTGCCGGTGGAGGCGTGGCTACGGAGGGTTGCGCAGCACTCACGGCCTGGGTGGTCGCCGTCGGAAGCTGTGCTATGGGCTGCTGGTTAGAGGGGGCGATAACACCACCATTTGCGCTTGCAGGTTGTTGGATGGTCGGCCTGATGGATATAGGTGTATTGATGGCAGGCAGAAGATACGATAGGGCTGTCTCGGTGGCTTGCGGCCCACTCACAATGCGCCCCCTGGAGAAAGCCTGTCCGCCCAATACGAATGCGGTCAAGCCACATACAAGCACCACTAGCAGCCCTGCTCCTAGAAATGCTATCCTGGCGACCGACGACCCACGCGGCTGCTGTGTATCGACAAACCCGTCCGAGTCCTGGTCACCATATGCGTATTCGTCCTGATAGTCCTGCTGGTCTGTAGGCCCGTATGCCTCGGGTCCAGGCTGTATGGCGTGTCCCAATGTGGGGTCGAACTCGGTATGCAGCCGTTGTTGCCCGTACATAGGCAGAGCAGAGCCGGATAAGATGGTAGAAGGGTGCGCTCTGCCCCCGGCGGTTACGAGCGGGCCATCGCAGGTGGGACACTTAGTGTATGCGTCCGGTAGCTCCTCGAGGCGCGTATAAAGTGTGCAGTTCGGGTTGAGACATTCCTTCATGGCATGGACACCATATCAGAAGGTACGTCGCCATGCCTTGAAATCCACACTAGCTAGTTGTTGGTTGTTGGTTTTTGGTTGTTATTTTTTTAATCAAAAACAAACAACAAACAACAACCAACCACCCACAACGAGCTCGCGACGCTTGGCAGCCCAGCAAGGGCCTCTGCAACTGCCTCTGCCGGATACTCGAAGTCCTCCAGTTCGTCGGCGAAGTAGCGGTCGTAGGCTGAAAGGTCGAAGAAGCCGTGCCCGCTCAGGTTGAACAGGATCGTCTTTGCCTCTCCACCCTCTTTGCACGCCAGTGCAGCGTCAATAGCAGCCCGGATGGCGTGTGCCGACTCGGGCGCGGGCACTATACCTTCCGCTCTGGCGAACTTGACCGCTGCTTCGAACACGGGATTCTGCGGAAAGGCCACAGCCTCTATGAACCCACCGTCATACAGGTGGCTGATGAGCGGTGCAACGCCGTGGTAGCGCAGCCCGCCCGCGTGTATTGCCTGTGGGATGAATGTATGTCCCAGCGTGTGCATCTTGACAAGGGGCGTCATCATGGCTGTGTCACCAAAGTCGTAGGCGTAAGTACCCCTGGTAAGTGAAGGACAGGCCGCAGGCTCTACCGCCAGCACCCGCATATTGGGAGCATTCCCCGCCAGCTTGTCGGCTATGAACGGGAACGAGATACCCGCGAAGTTGCTGCCCCCACCCACGCACCCAATCAAAATGTCGGGATAGCTATCGGCCATCTCCATCTGCTTCTTGGCTTCCAGGCCGATGATGCTCTGGTGCATCAGCACATGGTTGAGCACGCTTCCCAACGAGTACTTGGTATCGTCACGCATAGCCGCATCTTCGACTGCCTCTGAGATAGCTATGCCGAGGCTTCCCGGTGACTCGGGGTCTTGTTCGAGGATTGCGCGGCCCGAATTAGTCTCCGAGCTTGGGCTTGCGATAACTCGCGCCCCAAAGACGTTCATTAGTGAGCGCCTGTAAGGCTTCTGGAAATACGACACCTTCACCATGTACACCTGGCACTCAAGACCGAACATCTGGGTCGCGAGCGCAAGCGCGCTTCCCCACTGCCCCGCGCCCGTCTCGGTCGAAAGCCGCTTCACGCCCTCTGCCTTACTGTAATATGCCTGGGCCAGCGCCGTGTTGGTCTTGTGGCTACCTACCGGGCTGACACCTTCGTACTTGTAGAATATCTTGGCGGGCGTATCGAGTTCTCGCTCCAACCTCCGTGCTCTATACAGTGGGCTTGGGCGAAACAGCCTGTATGCTTCCATCACCTCATCGGGGATGTCGATGTATCGCTCCTGGCTGACCTCCTGCTTGATAATCTCTATAGGGAAGAGAGGGGCCAGATCAGCCGGACCTATAGGCTGTCCTGTGCCCGGGTGGAGTACGGCAGGCGCGGGCGCATGAAGGTCGGCCTGTATGTTGTACCAGGCACGCGGTATGTCTTGCTCGTCGAGAAGGTACTTGGTCCTCTCGCCCGGTAAATCTGTGTTCCTCTGGAGCTTGTCACCATTAATGCGATTATTCATAATTCTTCTCCCTATTCTACTAACCGTTCAGCTATGTCTAACGCCAGCCAATTTATGTTCGGTCGCAGTTAAAAGATAACGGCCCACGTCCATACAAGGGACGGGGCTAACTCCGCGGTGCCACCCTCTTTCAGCACTTTGTGCTGCACTCTACGAGTACCTAGTCGCTTCGCTCGAATGTTGAATTATGAGTTTTGAATTATGAATTGATTGCTTGTTCAGTCTAATTCATAATTCAAAACTCAACATTCATAATTCCGAAGGCGCGTCTGCTGATACCCAGCTCCCTGATAACGGTGGAGTGTCCGGCGCAGTCTACTTGCTTTCACTTTCGGTGCGCGCCTCCCAGGTCCATTCGGAATATGCGCTTGCGCCGGCTTACACCTTGCCCGGCTCTCTGGAGCATCGCTTCTATACCTACTCGTCCTGTTCAAAGGCTTCATGGCTATTTAGTTGTTGTGATAGTATATATAAGTATGAAAAGGGGTGTCAAGGCTGCCGTACAGCCTTCAGATGAGGGTGCCGAGGCAGCAAGTGCGAACGACGCGCCGATAATTCCTGACGAGCTAAATCTCCCCCCTACCACGCAGCCAGTCCTCGAATCCAAAACCCAAAATCCAAAATCCAAAATCCAAAATCGGCTCGCCTTCAATACTCTGATAGTCGGTGGGGCGTTTGTGCTGAGCCGGGTGCTCGGGCTCGTGCGCGAGGCCGTGCTTGCGGGGCAGTTCGGCACCGGTGATCAGTATGATGCTTATGTTGCCGCGTTCCGCGTGCCCGACACTCTCTTCCTATTAATTATCGGCGGGGCGGTCGGCTCGGCTTTCATCCCGGTCTTCACTGCCCACCTGCGCAAGGGCGACGAGGAGAGCGCCTGGAACCTGGCGTCAACGCTGATCAACGCCTCGATGCTTATTCTAGGCCTGGGTGGCCTCTTAATGGCTCTAATTGCCCCCCAGTTAGTTGCGACACTTATCGCGCCTGCAATGTCACCTTCGCAGCAGGCGTTGGTTGTAGACCTCACTCGTATTCTGCTCCTGTCGCCTATCTTTATGGGCCTCGGTGGTTGGGCGATGGGCATCCTCAATGCACGCCAGAGCTTTACTTTACCCGCGCTTGCGCCCGTGGCATACAACCTGGCGATCATCGCGGGCGCGCTGTTCCTCGCTCCGGTCTTTGGCATCTATGGGTTGGCCTGGGGTGTGGTGGTGGGCGCGCTCCTCCACTTCGGGGTGCAGGTACCCGGCTTGCGACGTGCGACCATGCGCTACTCCCTCCGCTTGAACTTTCAGGACAGCGGCGTTGGCGAGGTCTCAAAGCTCATTTTGCCGCGCATCCTGGGGCAGGCCGCATTTCAGGTGAACATCATCGCCATGACCAATCTCGGCTCCTTCCTACCCGGAGGCCGTATTTCGGCTCTCAATTACGCATATCTGCTCATGATGCTGCCTCATGGCGTCTTCGCTTTGTCACTCGCCATCGTTACGTTCCCTACGATGTCCGCGCAGTATGCGGAAGGCGACCTCGACGGCCTGCGCAACACCCTTGCGCGCGCCGTGAAGGTGCTGTTGTTCCTCACCCTACCTTCGGCTGCCGGGTTGCTCCTGCTAAGGTCGGAGGTAGTAGCTGCCCTGTTCCAGTTTGGCGCATTCAATCGCGCTTCCACCGGCCTTGTTGCCTCCGCGCTTGGCTTTTTCGCTCTCGGCTTGGTTGCTTATGCGGTGGTGGAGGTGCTTACCCGGGCTTTCTATGCCTTGCATGACACCGTCACGCCGGTTGCTATTTCTTTGATCACCGTCCTGCTGAACCTGGGCCTCAGTTACACGTTGGTGCGCGTGCTTGGCTGGGACCATACGGGACTGGCGCTAAGCCTAGCGGTCACAACTACCGTAGAGATGGTCTTGATGTGGGTGCTGCTAGGCCGCAAGCTGCCGGGGTGGCGGTTCTCAAACGATTCCCTGGCTCCTTCCATTGCAAAGAGTACAATAGCCGCCCTCTTGATGGGACTCTTCCTGTTCGTCTTCCTCCCCGCGCTCTACGGTCTGGTGCCGGACTCCGGCGGCAAGCTGGAATCGATTCTCATACTCTTTGTGGGTATAGGCGCGGGCGCAGGCATTTTCATTGTAGCTGCACGTCTGCTTCGCTCATCTGAACTTGATGAAGCCGTTTCGCTTCTGCTGCGCCGAATAGGGCGATAGGAAAGGGAGCTAACTACAGCTAGTGCCGCTGCTGGCAACTTTGGCCTCGTTGGGCTACACGCCGGGTGGGGTGCTGGACCTGGTCGCGTGATCGTTTGACGTTGATCGGCCGGGCCATCCACGGGACGTGGGAGAGTTGCTGCGGTTGACGCAGTTCGTATACAATGACAGCGATGGGGACAGCGATGGGCGCAACCAAGATGCATGCTGACGAGATCGAGACCGACGTCGCACTCCTGCGTCGCTTGCTCGCAGGGCAGTTCCCGCAATGGGCCGATCTGCGGATCGATCCGGTCACATCGTACGGGACCGATCACGACATTTATCGGCTCGGTGACCACCTGGCCGCTCGGCTTCCGCGCATTGGATGGGCCACCAGGCAAGCGGCAAAGGAGGCGGAGTGGCTGCCGAAGCTCGCGCCGCACCTGCCGCTCGCGCTTCCGGTGCAGCTGGCGATGGGGCATCCGGCCGAGGGCTATCCCTTCGACTGGTCCGTGTACAAGTGGTTGCCCGGCGAGAACGCCAACGGCACAATCGACGATCTGGATCAGGCGGCCGTCGATCTCGCCGCGTTCGTGAAAGCGCTGCGCCAGGTTGATACTACCGGTGCACATCCGCGTCCCCCTCATGGTCGAGGCGGACCACTCGCGGAAGGCGACGAGCAGGTTCGTCGATCGATCGCACAGCTCGGCGACCGAATCGACGGCGATGCCACCCTCCGCTCTTGGGAGGAGTCGCTCAACGCCTCGGCATGGGACGGCGGAGAGGTCTGGGTGCATGGCGACTTGCTGCCGGGCAACCTGCTCGTCGTCGACGGTCGCCTGTGGGCGGTCATCGACTGGGGTGGCCTCAACGTGGGCGATCCCGCGTGTGACCTACAGCCTGCGTGGAACGTGTTCGTGGGTGACAGTCGTATGCGGTTCCGAGCCGAACTCGAGGTGGACGATGCGTCATGGTTGCGTGGCCGCGGCTGGGCGCTCTACCAGGCCGTGTCGGCGCTGCCCTATTACTGGGACACCAACCCCGGAATGATCCGACAGGCCTCACACGCGCTGGCGCAAGTCCTCGCCGACAGCTCCCCCTGAGTCACTCAGTTACTCACGTTACGCAGTTATCATGCAAGACGAACTCTTTAATCACAAAGAAGACAAAGCAGCACGAAGGACACAAAGGTTTTTATATTTTGACGTAGCTTCTTGGTTCTTGCTTAGGCAATTCAGGCCAATTCATTGCCCTC
>JBBRVL010000081.1:0-11832 GCA_038246925.1 Chloroflexia bacterium | reverse complement strand
CGATAGCCCTCCTCCTTGCTGCGCTCCTTGCTGTTGCCACTATGCTAGGTTTCTCCAAGACCGAGGTTCCTATTTCTGCCGTTGGCGTGCTGATGAGCTTGTTTTTGGCTCTACTTTGGTATGAAAGGCTACAGTTTTCAAGGATGGTTTTGGAGCGGGACAGGGAAATAGCACAACTCATCAGAGATCAACACACATAGGAGCAGGGCACGCGCTATGCCCGTACCAGGAGGCTTCACAACCTTTACCTCCGCACACAACATATCCAGACCATGAGCGATTTGTGGTAAAATAACGTCTTGTGGACGCCTCTCATGCCCCTCGCCGGGGGCTTATTTATTGTTTTGCCAATCAGAAGGGTGGGGTAGGTAAGACCACCACAGCGGTCAACCTCGCGGCCTACCTCGCGGCGGCGGGCAGGCGCGTGCTGCTCGTTGACGCCGACTCGCAGGCCAATGCCACGTCCAGCCTCGGCATCGATAAGAACCGTGAAGAAGACTCGCTCTATGATGTGCTGCTGGGCGATGCTACGGCTGCCGAGGCGATAATACCACTGGACCGCCCTGCCTTCGATGGCTGTCTGCATCTGTTGCCTTCGTCTGTTGAGCTTGCGGGGGCCGAGGTCGAACTGGCTGCCGCCGCACAGGGCGAGCGCGAGTATACCCTGAAGCGCGCCCTTGAGAATGTCAGGGGGCAGTACGATTATGTACTAATAGACTGCCCACCGTCGCTCGGACTTCTCACCCTCAACGCTCTGAGCGCCGCCGATGCGGTGATTATCGCCCTCCAATGCGAATACCTGGCTCTCGAAGGATTGATGCAACTGCACAATACCATCACGCTTGTGTTGAAAGGACTGAACAGGAGCCTGCGTATCGAGGGTATCGTGATGACCATGTACGACAGCCGCACGAACCTCTCGGCGCAGGTTGTACAGGAAGTGCGCTCCCACTTCCCAAAGGAATCATTCAACACCCTCGTGCCCCGGAGCGTGCGCCTGAGCGAAGCGCCAAGTTACGGCCTCACCATATTGGAGTACGATCCCAACTCGCGTGGGGCGGTAGCTTACAAGGCCCTTGCCGAAGAAGTTATCGCCCGGAGCGAGCAGAAAGTGGAGGTATAGCCCGATGCCCAGAAAAGGTGGACTAGGCCGGGGCCTCAGTGCCCTCATACCGCAAACAGCTCTTGAGGAGACACCACAGACTGCTGAGATGCAGACCTCCGGCGCTTCCGCTCTCCCAGATAGCCCTGTCCAGGGTGGCTTGATAGGGCTTGTGGAGGTGGGAGTCGAGAATATCGTGCCCAACCCCCGCCAACCGCGACAGGAGATACGATCTGAGGAGCTTGATGAGCTTGCGGCCTCTATCGTGGAGCACGGCCTATTGCAGCCTTTGGTGGTGACCCGCACATCTGACGAAGGCATCTACAGCCTTATAGCCGGTGAGCGCAGGTGGAGAGCGGCTATCCTGGCCGGACTGACGACTGTTCCCGCCATCGTGAAAGAAGCCTCGTCGAGGGAGATGCTGGAGCTTGCCCTCGTAGAGAACCTGCAACGCGCCGACCTCAATTCGCTGGAAGAGGCGACCGCTTACCAGGCGTTGGTGGAAGAGTTCGGATTGAAGCAGGAGGAGGTGGCGACCAGGGTCGGTAAGAGCCGCCAGGCAGTGTCGAACGCACTCCGGCTCCTAAGGCTGCCCACGGTTATACAGGAGTCGCTGGCGCTGGGCCTTATTACCGAGGGACATGCTCGCGCTATCTTGCAGGTACCCGACGAAGAATTACAAATCAGGCTGATGAAGCAAACGGTAGCGGAAGGGTTGAATGTGCGCCAGGTGGAAGCCCTCGCCCGTCGCATCGCGGAGAGTGGAGCGCGCCCCCAGCCCAAAGAAGACCAGCCCACCCCACGGGACGAAGACCTCTATAATGAGATGAAGGACCTTGAAGACCGCTTCCGCAACGCCCTCGGCACGAAGGTCCAGCTTTCAAGGAGCCGCAGGGGAGGTAAGTTGGTTATCTACTTCTACTCGGACGAAGAGCTGAACCGCATCTACGGCACAATCGTGGGGCAGGAAGCGTAACACGCGGCATCGTACACGCTTGTGACGTGCCCACGTGTTATTTACGTCCGGTCTCTACATCTTGGGTGGCCTGCGTCAAAATATCAAAGTTGATGGGTGGCCACGGTTTGCCGCGCTTAGCGATATATTCTCGTGCTTTGCGGCGTCCGAGCATCATGAACTGTATAAGGTGCAAAGGCGCCCCGGCGTGTGGCATACGGTCGGTATCCTGCCTGCCCGAGCCGGTCACGAAATCGGTCGGACGAAAGATTAGGACGGCGCCTTCGTCTGATAGCTCACCCCTGATGACAAGCTCGTAGAAGTCCTCCAGCACGTCATTATGGCGGTGGAGCAGCAGACAAGCTGATCCTCTCCAGCCCTCGGCTAGTGGCGACAGCTCCTCGAAGGTAATCTCCTTGCGTGCGGCATTAAAGGCGGGCTTGCAGCGCACGCTGACCGGATAATCCGACTCTTCTACTACGGTAAGCACCGCGCTCGAGTAAACCTTACCACACTCGGCCAGTTTCTCATTCCACATAACTCACCTCCACTTCGCTAGGGGGGAGATTGAAGTCACCATCTTTCCATGCCAGAATGCGGCGCGGAGTTACAGTTATACCGATACGCTGGAAGTAGAATGTAAAGAGCCGCTGGGCCAGCTTGTTCGATATATACTTTCGGCTCTCCGGCTGGCGGCGCACCGAAGTCTTGAAGACCTCAAGTGCCCACGGTGGGTTATCCAGTACCTCTCCAACCTCCGCATCGCCCTGGACCAGCACGGCGGGTGAGTTTTCCAACTTGGCACCCGTTGGGTCGGAATAAAGGAGAGATACCTGCGGGTGGCTGCGGGCATTGTAGGTCTTTACCGGGAACGCTATTGAAGCCGTTACGATGATCTTACCCTCTGGCTGGTGGAAATACGCCAGGGTGGGCCATGTCACGGGCTGCCGCTTCTTGTTGACGGTAGTGAATTCGCAGGTATAGAAGTCGCGTATTACGGCTTCCACGTCGGGAGGCAATCGCAATGCGGGCATGGTCTCCTCGCTTCTCAAACAACCGTCATGTCTGTTCTTGCGCGGTGTGCCTGCATGTAGATATACAAGCCAAAGACAGCCATCAACAATAGAGCAATACCCCCTACGAAAAGCCAGGTAGTGGGACTTGACGGAGAGAAATCACCCCAGGCTCTTACTGCTCCAATCAGGATGAGGAGAATCCCTATCATCTGGCTCTCAATCAGAATTTTCCAGGCGCTCCACCGGCTGTCGGTAGAGAGCATCAGGCCAACCACGCCCGGCAACGCGAACCACCCACCAATCACGCGGGCCGTGAGCGGAGTGAGGGTCCAGGGCCAGACAGATCGGGCCGCATCCGGGAATATGAACATCAACAGGGCTACAGCCACCAACCCCGCGCCCACGATACGAGCAGCAAGGCGGATGCGGTCTGGCACAACTGCATCCATCTGATCCGGCGTGTGGGGATCGGTTGCGCGGTTGCGCAGCCAGAGCAGGGGCACGAGGAAGGGGGTGACAAGATAAAGCCCGAGCCAGGCATAGAAGGAGATATGCCCCTGGTGAAACTTGTCGAGGTGGAGAAGTGTAGCAAGTCCCATAAACCAGGTGAAAGTTGCTATCGCCGGAAACCCGTGGGTGAACCAGTGCCACCTCCCGCCCATGACGAGGCGGATGAAGAAGTAGGAGCCGGATATATACCCTGCGCCCATCATCAGAGGCGTCATCTCCGGCTTGATCGTCCAGGCGAACAGTGTATCGGTGTCGCCCGGAAAGAAGAAGAGCAGTATGAAAGCGACTATGAGGAAGGGTGGGATGCAGGCCCCTATCCAACGTGTTTCTGGGAACACACGGTCATCTCGCACAACGGTTGCCTTTGAGAGGCTTGAGCTTTCACCAGGTTGAAGCGCCGGATTTCCTATAGTATTAGCCATTATTGAACTCCTTCGAAGTTATGGACTACACATTACGAGTTAGGGCGTTAGTAATTTGTGGTCCATAACTCGTAATTGTCCCATCCTGGATCCACCCGCTGCCACGCAGATAGATGCTAATCACGCGTTGGGCAAGAGGAGGCCACGCGATAATGGCAAGCAGCACCCTTCGCGCCCAATCAGGCATTATGGCAACCACCGCCTGCAAATATAACATGAAAGTGTGGAAGCCCGCTTTCCGGCGCACGAGAGCAACGTATTGCTCTCGTGCCTCACTGGCTGAGATGGGGCCATCAAGGGCAGAGGCGACAGCCCTCCCGCATGCCATCGAAAAGTAGATTGCCTGCCTTATACCTTCGGCCCACAAGGGCATACATTGTCCGCAGGCGTCGCCGACCACGAAGAGCTTGCCGTCAGAGCCGTCCACGGGCTGCCGAAGTACGACGGGCATAGGCCCACCATGAGTAGCGCCGCGTTGCAGCCCGAAGCGAGCCAGGAAGGCATCAAGTACCGGTCCCAGGCGCACACCTTTATCCATGCTACAGACACCGATCCGAACGCTCGCCCCGCATGGGAATACCCACGCATAGCCGCTACGCACTATCCGGTTCTCAAAATAGAAATGGAGGCCAGGGCTGACAGGGAGGCGCACAGGTAGCTCGGTTTCGACGCCGTAACCAAGCTGAGGAATATCTCGTGAAGGACCCTTGCGCGTCAGCGATTGCCACCCGGACGCATCTATCACGAAGGGCGCGCTTGCGGAGCCGCGTGTGGTTTCAACCACGCCATTTTCGTAGCTTGTGGCTTTAGCCAGCCAAATTTCGGCGTCCGTTTGGGCCAACATAGCCTGGCAAAAGGCATAGTAGTCGACTGTGACATAAGGTTCATTGAGCTTGTACCGGTAGTCCCGCCCTCCCGTATGGACGGCGGCGTAGTCATGCTCTTCTTGTGTGGCGCAGACGGTTCCGGTTGCCTGCGCGGTCGCAAGAGGTATAGCACACGTAGAGGTCTGGTGCGTGCCTATCGGCCGCTGGTCGATTAACAAAACGCGGCGACCCCTCAGTTGGGTAGCTACGGCCAGGCCTGCGAAACTACCGCCAACGATTATGGCGTCATATTGGCCGTCAGGTGTCTCGCGGGCAGTGGGACTATCTTGAGTGGTCATGCTTGCCATACCAGGCCTCCTGAAGCGAGCGCGGAAACGCAAAAAGCACCGCGTCTATATACAGGCGATGTATTTGCTCCAGGTAATGTCGTTATTGGCAAGCGTGAGCAGATAACCGTCTGCATGCTTAGTACGCGGGATATTGTACCACTCTCATGGTTGCAGTGCAATGTCTCAGAATCAAAAAGAGGGAGAAGAGTCCCGCAATGGCTTACTCTCCCATAGGGTTGCCCCTATAGTACCATCAGCGCTGCACAGTTTCACTTCCAGGTTCGGGTGCCCTCTGAGCGATGGGACTGGGTGGGTTTTGTGCGCTCTTTTCACGAATTTGCTTTCGCTTTGGTCGTAGAACAAAGTAAACGGCGGCTTCCGCGCGAGGAGCAGCTTCCTGAGTTGCAGAACACCTTCGATAATGCAAGGTGCTATCCACTCGCAGAAGGCAGCCCGCGCCTGAGTAACTCTATGCTGTGGTTGGCGCTTGGTCAGTGGTGAGGGGACCAAAATCGAGCAAAAAAGACATAAGGGTCTTGACAAGCTGAGGATTCTATGGTATTTAACCAATTGGTTCAACCAATTGGTTAAGATAGTGGACCGGCAGGAGAAAAAGTTGGTAATAGAAAAGCGTTCCGACACCGCAACTCGCATCCTCAATGCTGCGTTTCAACGTTTAGCTTCGGACGGTTATAACGATCTAAGCACACGTGATATTGCGGCGGAAGCAGGCGTCAACCACGCAGCTATCCACTATTACTTCGGCACGAAAGAGAAGCTTGTGATCGCGGTCCTGGACGAGGCCAATCGCCAGCTTTTGGAGCGGCAAAATCAGATGTACGATACCGCAGGCGGTTTCGCTGCCAAATGGGCGCAAGCAAGGCAGTTCTACGAACAGGACCTCGCCTCCGGCTTCGTTCGGGTGCAAATGGAGTTGTGGGCGGTCAGCCTTTCGAACCCGGAATTGCGCAAAGAGTTTTTCCCTCGCATTTTGGCCTGGCGTCGAGTAATCGAGGAAGCGGTACGTGATGCCTTCAGACTTTATGCACTCGACCTTCCGATCTCCCCCGAGGCAATGGCGTGTTGGATCTCCAGCTTCTGGTTTGGGATGGAGTTCGAGATGCTGCTTGGAGCAAGCGAGGCTGAGATGCGCCACAATGAAGCTCTGGATGCTATGCAACGTATGTTGGAGCATCTGGATAGACGGGCCGGACTATTAGCGGACCGCGTTGCGGACTGAGTTACGGAAGGGGGTTTCCAATGCGTCCAGTCGAACCTACCGCATCGGGTCATCTGGCCCTCGAAGGATTCCAGATTTATTACGAAACCTTCGGAGAGCCTAGTGCCCGTGCTTTGCTCCTCCTGCCTACGTGGGAGATAGTCCACAGCCGCCACTGGAAGATGCAGGTGCCGTACCTGTCTCGCTTCTTCTATGTGATCACATACGACTCGGCGGGCAACGGCGGGGGCGAGCGCACCGAGGACCCGGCAGCCTTCGAGTTCGACCGCGTGACAGACCAGGGGATCGGCTTGCTCGACCATCTCGGTGTCCGGCAAGCGGACGTGCTTGGCTTCTCGCGGGGGTGCAGCTACGGCACCCGGATGGCCGCCCTCTATCCAGACCGCGTGGCCAGTCTAGTGCTTATCGGCAATGGTGTGATTCCGGATATGAGCCGCCCGTCTGGAGCAGAGGCCGCCAGGTTCTGGGAGCCCAGGGAGTCGTACGAGGGTTGGGAGAAGCGGAACGCCAACTATTGGTTTGAGCACTATGAGGATTGGCTGCGCTTCTTCTTTGGCGAATTATTCAGCGAGCCTCATTCCACCAAGGGCTTCGAGGACTGCGTTGGTTGGGGTCTGGAGACCACTCCCCAAATTCTCGCCCGCACCGTAGCTAACCCCCAGTTAGCTCCCCAAATGCCCAGCTTGGAAGCAGTTACCCGCATAAAATGCCCGGTGCTCCTCATACATGGCGAGGACGACCGGATAGCGGATATAGAGGCGAGCCGGAAGCTGGCCGAGGTGCGGCCCGACTTCGAGTTCGTCACGCTGAAAGGCAGCGGTCACGCCCCACATGTACGTGATGCGGTCAAGGTGAACCTTGAGATCAGCGATTTCCTACGGTTGCCGCAACCGAAGCACAGGAGCTGGCGTCACGCCTTGACCCGCAAACCCCGCCGCGCGCTCTACGTCTCAAGCCCCATCGGCCTGGGCCACGTGCAGCGCGACCTGGCTATCGCTCGCGAGCTTCGCACCCTGGTGCCGGATCTCGAGATACACTGGTGGGCACAGCACCCGGTCACACGCGTGCTTGAAGAGGCAGGGGAGTATATCCACCCGATGAGCCGGTTGATGTCGTCCGAATCGGCCCACTGGGAGGAGGAATCATCGGCGCATGAGCTACACGCTTTCTACGCTTTTCGCCGGATGGACGAGATATTTCTCTCCAACTTCATGCTCTTTCATGACCTCGTGCGGCAGGAGCAATACGACATCTGGATAGGTGACGAGTCTTGGGAGGTCGACTATTACCTGCATGAGAACCCGGAGTTGAAGACCGCGCCCTACGTCTTCCTGACCGACGTGATCGGCTTCCTGCCGGTGGACCCGGAAGGCGACCCCTGGGAAGCGCATGTGTACGCCGACTACAACGCCGAGATGATCGAGCAGCGTGCGCGCTATCCCCGCCTGCGCGATCTTTCTCTATACGTCGGAGAGTACGATGAACTGCCAGACGCACTCTTTGGCCCTGGGCTTCCTCACATCCGCGAGTGGGCGCGCGAGTGGTTCGAGCCGGTCGGTTACATCCTCCCGTTCGATCCTGCGGGTTATCGCGATCCCGCTCCGTTGCGCGAGCGGCTAGGTTACGACACCCACGGCCCACTCCTCTTTGCTGCTGTAGGAGGCACGGCGGTCGGACGCAACCTGCTTCAGAAAGTGGCGGAAGCCTTTCCGATCCTGAAGGAGACCGTGCCGGATGCTCGCATGGTAATGGTAAGTGGGCCGCGCATTGATCCACGTGAGCTACCGGACGCCGAGGGATTAGAGAAGCGGGCCTACGTGCATAACCTCTTCGAGCACCTGGCGTGTGCCGACACTGCGGTTGTGCAAGGAGGCCTGACCACCACAATGGAACTGGTCGCCGCTCAGCGCCCCTTCGTTTACTTCCCGCTCCGCAAACACTGGGAGCAGATGCACCACGTCGCTTATCGTCTCGACTATTACCATGCGGGCACTAGATTAGACTACGCTAATACCTCGGTAGAGAGCCTGGCGGCGGTTATAGAGCAGACACTGACCAAACCTGTGAACTACAGAGAGATAGCCCCCGGCGCGAGCCGCCGTGCCGCGGAGCGCATAGCGAGTCTGCTCTAAGAGGGCGAATATGAGAATGAAGAAGCAGTCTTAGATGAGAAAGGAGGGAGGTCCAGAGACGATCTGAACAGTTCCATTCGACATTTATTCAATAGGAGGTAACACAATGGCTTATCAATTAGAAGGACGGCTACTCGAAGTCTGTACCTGCAATATACTCTGCCCATGCTGGGTAGGCGAAGACCCGGACGGCGGGACATGCGATGGTCTCATTTCGTGGCAGATAGACCAGGGTACGATAGACGGCGTAGATGTGTCGGGCCACAACCTGACGGTGTTGACCCACATCCCCGGCAACATCCTGGAGGGCAACTGGCGGGTGGTGGTGTATATAGATGACAAGACGACGCCCGAGCAGCAGGAAGCGATGTTGAACGTATGGACGGGTAAGCTCGGCGGCCCTGTTGCCGACCTGGTGCAGCTTGTAGGCGAGGTGATTGCAGTTGAACGCGTGCCGGTATATGTTGACGTGCAAGAGGGCAAAGGCTCGCTGCGGATCGGCCCCATTGAAGCCGATATGGCTCCCTTCAAAGGCGCTACGGGCGAGTCTACCGCTCTGCACGATACCATTTTCACCACCATCCCAGGATCGGCCGCATACCCTGGCAAGGCCTCCAAGTATAAGGTAGATGCTCCGCAACATGGCTTCACCATCGACCTGGAGGGTCATAACGCGGTGCAGGGCAGTTTCCGCTTCGAAGCCGCTTGAGATTCGAGGTCATTGGCGCAGGACGGAAGTCTGCAACGGACTATCCGTCCTGCGCTCCTATCTACGAGAGGAGTCACGTATGCAGGTAAGAGTAAACAGCCAAAAGCCTCTCATGGTCTCTTTGGTTGGTCTGATCACGGTGGCCTGGCTCGCCCTCTTGGCCTGGGGTGCCTCACCTTATGGGCGGTTCCTTAGCCACGACTCGCTGGGCGAGCTTCACCTGGGAAACGAGTTGCCGCTTATGGCCCTCTTCGTGGCAGGGTGGACATTGATGACCACCGCCATGATGCTGCCGACTACCCTGCCCCTGATTGCGCTATTCCATCGCTTCACGGCCCAACGGGAAGACAGAATGAGGTTGTTGCTTCTGTTGATCGCCGGCTATCTGGGTGTATGGTCTCTATTTGGCATCTTGGTGCATATTGCTGACTTTGGAGTTCACGTTATTGTGGAGCGCTTTGCGTGGCTGGAGAGCAATCACAAGTTGATAGGATCGGCGACGTTGGCGCTGGCGGGTCTCTACCAGTTCTCTCCCCTTAAATATAAGTGCCTTGATAAATGCCGCTCGCCGATGAGTTTCATCGTAGAGCACTGGCGGGGCCGAGGCGAGGGGAGGCAGGCGCTGTTATTGGGTGTCCACCACGGTATCTTCTGCATCGGCTGCTGCTGGGCGTTGATGCTGCTCATGTTCGCTGTGGGGACCGGCAGCCTTGCATGGATGCTTGTGCTGGGTGGGATAATGGCTGTCGAAAAAAACGCTACATGGGGGCGGCGGCTGAGTATGCCGCTGGGAGTGTTCTTGATTGGGTTGAGCATCATGCTCGGGTTGGGACTGGAGATGGGCGGGCCATCAGTACATTCTCATTAGTAGGCAACGATCTGGAATATATGCGCTCCTCAGCAATGAGATTGAGGTCGCCCATTAAATAAAAAGAGGGAGAAGAGTCCCGCAATGGCCTACTCTCCCATAGAGTTGCCCCTAAAGAGGGAGAAGAGTCCCGCAATGGCCTACTCTCCCATAGAGTTGCCCCTATAGTACCATCAGCGCTGCACAGTTTCACTTCCAGGTTCGGGATAGGTTCTACTACGTTCAAGAATAGCATTATGGCGCGTATGGCATCCCTACGAAGCAGCAGTACACAGAATGTAGTATAATGCTTGGTGGATCATCCTTGTACTCTCACGTAGATACCCATGTCGTGTAGGTATAGCAGTGCGAGGATGTAGGCTATGCCTCAAAACATCTTTGCTCTTCCTAAAGTACAATCGGGTGAGCGCGCAGAAGCAGAAGCGCCGCGCTACCACAACCTGCCTCTACAACCCACGCCCTTTATTGGACGTGATGCGGAGGTGGAAGCTGCTTGCGACATATTGCGCCATCCGGACGTGCGCCTCCTCACCCTTGTTGGCCCGCCCGGCATTGGCAAGACCCGCCTGAGCATAGAGGTAGCAGCCAATCTGATTCCGGACTTCGCAGACGGCGTCTACTTCGTTTCTCTTGCTCCAATCAGCGATCCAGTTCTGGTTGCGTCTGCCATAGCGCTAACGCTGAGGGTCAAAGAGAGTCAAGACCAGTCGCTTAGGGAGACACTGCAACGCTTCCTCAGTGACCGTCAGATATTGCTGGTGCTCGACAACTTCGAGCAAGTCGTAGATGCTGCTCCACTGCTGGCGGAGTTGCTCGAGGCATGCCCTCACCTCAAGGTGTTGGCCACCAGTCGGGAAGTGCTCCACCTCTACGGCGAGTATGATTACCCGGTGCCTCCGCTGTCTCTACCTGATCTCAACAGGTTCCCCGACCTCGAAGCGCTCTCGCGATACGAAGCAGTAGAGCTTTTCCTGCAACGAGCGCAGGCAGTCAGTCCCGACTTCGAGTTAACTGATCGCAACGCCCACACTGTAGCCGAGATCTGTCAGCGCTTGGACGGTCTACCCCTCGCAATTGAGCTTGCGGCTGCGCGCATTCTGGTGCTGACACCTGAGGAGTTGTTGGAGCGGCTGAAGAGTAGATTGAAGTTGCTGACGGGAGGCGCGCGCAACCTGCCCGAACGGCAGCGAACGTTACAGGCCGCCATAGATTGGAGTTACAACCTGCTGGACGCAGGTGAGCAGGCCCTATTCAGAAGGCTAGGAGTCTTCGTAGGCGAGTGTACCTTGAAGGCGATAGAGGAGGTGTGCAGCAGCATTGAGACTGAGGAGCTTGGTATTGACACGCTCAATGGAGTGACTTCCCTGCTTGGTAAGAGCCTGCTTCGTAGGGAAGAAGGGATAGGTGGTGACTCACGCTTCTATATGCTGGAAACCATACGTGAATACGCCACGGAGAAGCTACAGGAGGGCGGGGAATTCGATCCTACCAGTGACCGGCATTGCGATTACTTCCTGCAATTTGCCTAGGATGCGGAGCAGGGGCTGATTGGGAATGAGCAGGCCCTATGGATGGGGAGGTTAGACGCCGAACAGAACAACCTGAGAGCGGCATTGGAGTGGAGCCTGTCGCGAGATGGCCGGGCAGAAAGGGGCCTGAGGTTGGCGGGAGCGCTGATGCGTTATTGGGAACATAAGGGCTACCTCAGCGAAGGGCAGCAGT
>JBBRVL010000080.1:0-11919 GCA_038246925.1 Chloroflexia bacterium | reverse complement strand
GTACTGTGCGGATAAGCATCCATGCTTTCAATAGCGCTCATGCAACATCGCGAACATAGTCATGGATGATACCACCCAACACATCCCGGCATTGCACTGCACCAGCTTGGCGCCCACGCTCCATCGGTATCGGACATCGCTGCTTGATACCCTGGTGCGGCCGTGCTTGGTTGAAGTAGCTGACATACTCCCTCACTACCCGATATAAATGAGCTTCGTTCACGATCAGAAGCTTGTCCAAGCATTCTTCGCGTACTGACCTCACCCATCGCTCGGCAAAGGCATTTGCTGTGGGAGTTCTATATGGTGTTCTCAATATCTCGATGCCTTCAGCGACGAACACACTATCGAAGCTCGTAGGGAACTTCGCGTCACGATCATGGGTCAGAAACCGCATGGACAACTGCTTATCTTGTATGGTCCAGGTCAGTTGCCGAGCTTGCTGGGCAACCCACTCTGCTGTTGGATGTGCAGTGCAGCCAGCGGGTACCCCCTGGGTGATGGACGCGCCGACTGCCGATCTGTATGAAGAACAGCACGTACAGTGTTTTGAGCCAGGCAGTTTCCACGGTGAAGAAATCACACGCCAGAATTTGCTGACCATAGTGGCTCAGCAAGGTACTCCATCTACCCCCGTTCTTTGCCCGCTGTGGTGCAGGCGGTATGTGGTGGCATTTGAGGATATCTCTAACCGTAGAGCGTCCAATGTCGTAGCCCAGCTTAAGCAGCTCGCCATGGAGCTTGCTGTAGCCCCAGGTCGGGTTCTCTTGGGCAAGTCGCAGTAGTAGAGCTTGAAGTTCAGGGCAGGTGGGTGGCCTACCGCTTGTTGGTCGAGGGTCGAAGGTCCACTTACGGCGAACCAGATCGCGGTGCCATTTGAGCACTGTGTCAGGCTTGAACAGCAACAACACCTGGTTCAATTTGGTTCTGGCACCACAACCCAAGCCAGTAAATCTAGCAGCAAGAACCGCAAGCCCAAGTTTCTCCCAGCGTGAGATGTGTGGGGCGGTAGGATGATGGCGTTGGAGAATACGCAACTGTTGGCGCAACAAGAGGATTTCGAGATCCTTCTGCTGATCGCTGCGGCGCGACGCTGTGAAAAGATCAAGAAGCAACGAGAGTAGTTGAGCGAGCGTATGGTAAAGCATGAGGCAAGGGCCTGCAGGAGTTATGCCGTGCGGCTATCCCAAGCAAGAGCACCGCCGGTTCAAGAGCAGTCTTTTGAGACTGTACGCAATTCCGCACAGTACAGGCCTCCCCTGGAGCGCGTACTTGCCGCCGCGAACCCGCTTTAGCATAAAGAACCATGACGGAGCCGACATAGGCCAAGCTCTCGCGCCTGCCGAGGGCCGCTACCCACCCCGACTGGTGCCGCCCGGCGAGGTTCGCGTGGAGGCGAGAGGCGATGGGACCACTGCTCGTACAATACACCACATCTTCCCGCCTGAGTTCCCGGCAGAGTGCCTGATCGTAGTCGAGGTGTTGACCCCCGAAGGCCATTGGTCGAGCTACCCCCCGCATAAGCACGACGTGGAGAACCTGCCACACGAAAACAAGTTGGAAGAGACCTATTACTACCGGATAGACCCGCCCCAGGGTTTCGCGTTGCAGCGCGTTTATACATACGACAAGCGGTGGGATGTGGCGCTGGTGTGCGAAGACGGCGACCTGGTATTGGTGCCTGAAGGCTACCACCCTGTATCCGCAGCTGCGGGCTACAACTGCTATTACCTGAACGCGCAGGCCGGGCCGACGCGCGCCTGGCTGGTGAGGGACGACCCCGCACACACCTGGGTCAAGAACCGTCTATAGGGCGTCATGTGGTCACATGCTCGAGCCACTGCCAGACACTTCCGCCGCAATGTCACGCACTATGTCAAGGCGGTCGGTGCAGACGGCGGACACGCCGAGCCGCAGCAGCGCATGTAGCACATCAGGCCGCTCCTCGTGCCAGCAGACGATACCCAACCCCTCACTTCGCACCCGCCCCAACCACTCAGGCGTGAGTAGGGTATGGGGTGCAGGGTGGCGCTTCCAGCAGGGGTGGACGTAGCGCGCGCCGCAACCTCGCGCCAGGGCCACGGGGTCTGCATCGAAAGCTCCAAAGAGGATAGAGGTCGGGATATGCGGGGCGAGGTCGGTTGCATGAGCCACCCACGCAGGCTCGAATGAGCCGATCACGCTGTATCGCCCTATGCTGCGTCCACCTAGCTCCCTCACGGTAGGTTTCACCGCCTCCCCTTCTTTGATTTCCAGGTAAGGCTTAAGGCGCAGCTCTTCGCACAGATCGAGCGCGGCGGCCAGAGTTGGTATCGACGTTTCAAGCGTAGGAGCCAACATCCGTAGCCGGTCCGTTGTCAGCGTGTTGACTGGCACATGGCCGCTTCCCGCTCCTGGCAGGGCCACCGCCGAATCGTGCGACAGCACTGTCACACCGTCCGCGCTCATCCGCACATCAAGCTCGACCATGTGCGCGCCCAGCTCTGCGGCCTTGCGGATCGCCGCCAGGGTATTTTCCGGGGCATGGGCGCTGGCCCCACGATGGCCGACATGCATCACGTGGCGCTCTTCCCGCGGGATCTCTTCATCAAGTTCCGCCAGACGTGCCCGGACCATCCCTGGTATGGCAGCGTCCAGTTCCGGCCAGGGCGCCATAGGTAGATCGGCCACCTGTAGGCGCAGGCTCCAATCCCAACGGGGCGTAAAGGCGTGGCGGCGCAGGTAGGTGCGCACAAGCTGGTCGTTATCCGGAGTTTTGGAGATGCGGTCACGGTACAATGGTGTGACATGCACCCCACCCGCCCCGGCCCCTGGCCCGCACGAGTGCTCCGTGTGGTCGCGGCGAGCCACTAGCGCCTCCGGTCCGCAGGCGAGCGCGTGCTTGCCCGGCTCAGAATAAAGCACAGGTCGCCCACCCTGCAGGCTGAGGTCGCCGCCATAGGAGCCTCCATGCTGGCTCGACTCCACGCCCATCACCTCGCCCCCCTCCCCAACGAAGACCCAGGCATGCTCAAGCTCATACAGGTGGCCGATGTCCCAATCCCACCAGAGGGCATACTCAATCACAAACTCTATGGGAGCTTCGGGTCGGACGTACCGAGGGAAAGAAGGCGACGGCCACGATTCTCGAAAGAGCGTGTAACCAACGCGCGAGGGACGGAAAGGCTCCGCTCCATCAAAGAGGAGCACAGGCGCGTACCGCCGCGCCAGCGTCAGGTCGTCTGTGTTCAGTGAAAGGTGCATATTAAAGTCGAATTTTGAGTTTTGAATTATGAATTTTGAATTGAGGAGCTTTCTTCCAAGACTCATGATTCAAAACGTAAAGGGTGATGTAGAATATAGCATATTTACCAAACCAAAACGCGGGGGACGAATAGTGGAAAGTCATCAAGCCGCTCTTACCGTCGAGCAGCGATTGTATCATAAACTTGGAGCAGGCACGAATTTGCCACAGGAATCCATTGTGATACTGGATCTGCTCTTGGCAGGCACTCAGGAGGCGCTTTGTAGCAACCTCGTTGGCGTGTACTTGCGCGGTTCCCTTGTCATGGGCGATTTCGACCCTGTGACGAGCGACATCGACTTCTTCACTGTCACTGAGCGCGCTGTCTCAGACATGGAATTTGCTGCTTTGACCGCGCTCCATATACGACTGGCCGCGCTTCCGAACAGGTACGGCGACGAGCTGGAAGGGACATATATCTCCCGCTTAGACGTGAAACGCTTCCAATCAGGACAGCGTCACCCTACCATTGCGAGGGGTGAGTCCCTCCTGTAGAGAGAGCACGGTACTAACTGGATATTGGAGCGCTGGACGCTGCGCGAGCACGGCGTCACCCTTCTTGGACCAGATCCCAAAACCCTCATTGACCCTGTTTCATCCGACGAGCTACGCGCAGCGGTTCATACCCGGCTGAGTGACTGGGTCGACTATGCCAACGATCCTGATGACCCCGGTTGGCTGGGGCTTCGTGGACAGATGGCGTATGCGGTGGAGACAATGTGCCGCGCCCTGTGCAGCCTGGCGACCGGCGATCTGCCCAGCAAACAGCGTGCGGTAGCGTGGGCGCTAGAAATGCTGCCGGAGCCGTGGCATTCCACCGTTGAGCGATCTCAGGTGTGGCGCACCGATAACACAGTAGACCCGGAGATCGTGCCGGAGGTCAGGCGCTTTATCTATTGGGCTGCTTCGACTGGGGACAGTACGTAGGAACGTGAAATGTGTTAAGGGCCACTCATCGCTCAGCACTCAGCACTCAACTCCACAGCAGCGAGCGTTCAGTGGCCGAATCGAACAGGTGGATACGTTCAGGATCGAGCCGCAATCGCACTTGAGAGCCTGTCGTGAAGCCGGAGCCTACTGGCGCAAGCGCATGGATCTGCGTGCTGCCGGCTCGTACTACCAACATGTCCTCGCGCCCCAGCGGTTCGACCAGATCGACCTCGCCGCCTATCTGCCCATCCGGGTCCGGGACGAGGTCTTCCGGACGTATCCCAAAGAGCACCTCGCGCTCAGCCTCGCGATTACCGTTCAGGCGCCCCGCCAGCGATTCGGGCAGTTCCAGTGCAGTATCGGCCACGTGCACCAGCGTCTTCTCGCCCGCCCGGGCAAGAGCGGCAGGCAGCAGGTTCATCGGAGGGTGCCCGATAAAGGAGGCGACGAAGCGTGTCCTGGGCCTCTCATAAAGCTCATTGGGCGTAGCATAGGCCTCCAGTTTGCCTGCCTTCATCACGGCAATCCTGTCGGCCATGGTAAGCGCCTCTACCTGGTCGTGGGTCACGTATACGCTGGTTATGCCGAACTCACGCTGTAGCCGCTTGATCTCACCGCGCGTAGTCAGGCGCAGGCGAGCGTCAAGGTTGGAGAGTGGCTCGTCGAAGAGCAAGATGTCGGGCTGCTTGATCAGGCCTCGGGCCAATGCCACGCGCTGCTGCTGTCCGCCCGATAGCTCACCCGGCTTGCGGCTAAACAAGCTGCTGATCTCCAGCCGCTCGGCTATCTTCTCGGCCCGCTGCCGCATCTCGGCTTCGGGCACCTTCCGCAGCCGTAAGGGATAAACTATATTCTGGTAGGCGGTCATGTGTGGGTAGAGCGCATAGCTCTGGAAGACCATGCCGATGTTGCGCTCCTGCGGCGGCACCAGGTTGACCACTTTGTCCCCGAAGCGGATAGTGCCCGCAGTTGGGCGCAAGATGCCTGCCAGCATCAGCAAAGTGGTGGTCTTGCCGCATCCGCTTGGCCCCAGCAGTGCGACGAATTCCCCATCACGCACGGGCAGCTCCAGGTTGTCAACGGCTGCCACCTGCCCGTAGTGCTTGCTCAACCCCTCGAGCCTGATCTCCATTATCGGTCTCCTAACGAACGTGAATAACGTGAGTTATGAATTGGAGCGTGAAACGTGAACCGTGAAACGTGATTATCCTGAACCGTCTTGTAATTCAAAACTCAAAATTCAAAATTCGAATCTATGTGCCGCCCTTCACGCCACCTGCGTAGATACTCAGCAGGTAACGCTGCGTGAAGAGGAAGAAAATTAGAATCGGCAGCAGTTGGAACAGCCCTACCGCGGCTACCTGCCCGTAGTCTATAAAACGAGTGTCACTGGAAAGCTGGTTCAGGTAAACGGCGAGCGTAGATTGTTGTTTGCCGAGTATGAAAGTATAAGGTATCAGGAACTCGTTCCAACCCGATATGAACGAGAAGATCGCCAGGGCCGCAATGCCGGGCCGGATGAGGGGCAGCACTATCTGCCACCAGACCCTGAACCGGCCCGCCCCATCCACTAGCGCGGCCCGCTCGATGTCCCAGGGCACATTATCAAAGAAACCCTTCATCAGCCAGATCCCCAACGGCAGCTCTAGCGCGACCTTTACCAGTATTACACCGGCGATGCTGTTGTACAGGCCGAGCGTGCGAAGCACAAAGTATATGGCGATCAGCAGCGTGACGCCGGGGAAAGCGTGCAGGACAAGTGTCATCGACATAAACTGCCTGCGCCCCCTGAAGTCGAGCCGCGAAAGTGAGTAACCAGAAAGCGCAGAGATGGCTACAACCAGTATAGTCAGCCCGAGCGCCAGCACCATCGTGTTGAGCGTCACACCCCACACGCTATCCTGCCAGTTGCCGAAGTTCCAAAGGAAACTCCAATTGTCCAGCGTGAAACTGTCGGGGATCAGTCCCGTGGTACGCCTGGAGAAGGTGGCAATCACCAGCCAGGTATAACCAAGCAGGATGGGTGAAGTCAGCAGGATGAGCAACAAATATGGGAGGATTGACCTGAGTTGAAAACGAGGCTGGTCCATATTACCCTTCGGGAATTACGAATTAGAGCGTGAAGCGTGAAACGTGAAACGTGATTATCCTGAGCCGTCTGGTGCTTCGTAATTCAAAACAATAACGACTTGGCGGCTACTTGGCGCTCTTGGCGCTCTTGGCGTCTTGGCGGTTTAGTTTAATTTGAGGTTGATTATAGCGTTTCGATTTTGGGCTTCTGCAAAAGCTCCCCGAAGCGGAAGACACGCAGGTAGACAATCGCCAGCACCGCGCCGATCAGCACCAGCACCGCTGCGAGCGCTGAGCCGAAACCGAAGTTGACGTTGCCGAAGTAATTGGAGAGCGCGCGGTGATAGGCGTGCAACGCCCACGTCTCGGTGGTGTAGTAGCCGGGGCCGCCATCGGTCAGGAGCAGTATTTGCTCGAAACTGGTGAGCAGCGAAAGCGACTGGTAAGTAAGCACGAACAGGAGGGGCCAGCGCAGCAAGGGCAGTATGACATAGCGGATCGTCTGGAGGGTAGTCGCCCCGTCCACTCGTGAAGCGCGCAGGAAATCGGCGGGGATCGATTCAATCGCCGAAGTGAAGATGATCATACCGAAAGACGCGCCGATAAAGCCGTTCACCATGATCACCATTACCCAGGGAGCCGCATTTACCCAGTTCTGGGGTGTGATGCCGAGCGGTTGGAGTAACTGGTTGAAGACGCCGAACGGCGCGTCGGCGGCCATGTATTTCCAGATCATGATATAGACAACCGAGGGGGTAATACGCGGTAGGAGCCACAAGGCCCGGAACATCGCGCCCGATTGCCGGGGCATGTGCGTCGTTATCAGCGCAATTACCAGGGCCATCCCGATATTGAACAGTGCGAGGGTCATACCGACGTAGAAGACCGTGTTGGTAGCGACCTTTCCTATAGCATTGCTGCTGAGGATACGCCTGTAATTCTCTAGGCCTATGAAGTTAGGGTCGCTGAAGGTGGCTGTGCTCATGTCGGTGAGGCTGATCCAGATCGTGATCAGCGAGGGCGCGACGAAGAACGTGAGCACCAGCAACACAGCCGGCAACAGGAAAAGGAGCGCCGTGGAAGACGCCCGCATCCGCCTTATACGGGCGGCACGCACAACGCCGGCCTCGACCTGGGCTGTGGTGGTTGCCATGTTGCCTCCTACGTCGGGATTTTGAATTATGAATTTTGAATTATGAATTGAACAACGTGATTATCATAGACCGTCTTGTTCATAATTCAAAATTCATAATTCCGCAGAGGTCGTTAGTTACTTTATCACAACTTTATCGCCCAGTTCTGTCTGCAGTTCGTCGACGGCTGCTTGGACAGCTTGCTCTGGGGCCATCTCACCATTTTCAGCGGCCGACATCAGGCGGAAGACGATATCGTCATACGACCCGAAGTTGGGGTTGTTGGGCAAGAAGCGCGTGTGCTCAAGCATGTAGGCCGAGCCCGCCAGGAGCTTGTTGGTTGCGTAGTCAGGCGACTTCACCTGGGCCTGGAGGATTGCCAGGTGAGAGCTGCCGAGGGCATGCTTGTTGTTCAACTCGGGGGTGGTCGCCGCGGTGATCACGTCAAACGCTTCCTTCTGCTGCTTTTCGCCTGAGGCTTTCTCAGAGGTGACTGAGTAGATGAGCGGGTGCGACAATGTTACACCAGGCTGGCCTTTGATGCCGGTCGGTTGGAGCGCCCACCCGACGAAGCCGTAGAGGTAGTCATCCCCGCCTTTGTCCTTGACGTAATTCTTGGCCCAGTCGGCCCAACTCCAGACGCCTGCATTCCAGAAGAGGACGTCGCCGCTTGTCACGGTCTCGTGCCAGATCTTGCTTTCGGTGCCGAGGATCGTCTTCGGGGTGATCCCTTCCTCGATCACGCGGCGCTGGAAGGCGAACCACTGCTCGGCGGCCTTCTTATCGAACAGGAGCTTGCCCGTTGCTTCATCGCTCAGCTCGCCACCGTAGGCAAAGTAGTACTGGTAGAAGTCGCCGCCTTTGGTGGGGCGGTGCCAGTAGCCGTTGCCCGCCTTAATTACCCCTTTCTCGATCGCTTCCTTGGATGTGGCGATCATGTCGTCGAGGGTGAATTCGCCGGAGGTAATGCGGTCGGGGAGGCTGTCAACCTGCGCCTGAGACCAGCCAAGCTCCAGCAGTTTCTTCTTGTTGAAGTACATGGGGCGGGCTTCGGTATCCTGAGGGATGCCCCACCGCTTGCCGTTCCAGGTGACCGACTTCCAGAGTGAGGGGAAGATGTCGCCGTACACGTTCTGGTTGGCGTCGATCATCTCATCGAGCGGGATGATGTATCCTGCCTGGCCCCAGGGCGCTATATCCTCGTGGCCCGACAGTATGATGTCAGGCGCCTGACCGGAGTCGGCGGCGAGCAGGAACTTCTTCTTATAGTCGCCCCAGCCGGTCGGGTCGGCGATTGCTTCGGCCTTGAGACCGAGCGTCGTCGCAGCTTCTTCGATATTCGTGGCACGGGTAGTCTCGACGTTGTTGGCCTGCGCCCACGCGCTGATGGCGTTCTTATCGCCCTTACTGGGGGGGACTATCACAGTAGCTGTAGCATCCCCTGCCTGCCCGGAAGTGGCTGCGGTGTTGGTCGCCTGCGGCGCATTTCCGGGGGCTGCGGCGGGGCCGGTGTCACAGGCTGCCAGCGTAAGAGGTATGACCAGCGCGAGCAGCAATATAGCGATTACCTTACGATTCATCTGAGTCCTCCTTTGGTACGCGCGATTCCCGCGCAGTTCAATAAGAACGAACCGCCACCTGATAGACTTTGCTCAGTGATCCTTCGGTTGTACCATGATAGTAGTACGATGTGATCAATGCTCTCTCCTGGTCCAACTGAGGGTAGCTAAAAGTAAGAGCAATAGGCTACGTCAGCCAAATATACATCATGTAGTGAGGGAATGCAAACGAATTACGAATTACAAATTGTTAGTTGTCGGTTGTCGATTAGCCAATCCGACTAACAATAGCTTTAGGGCTTACGCAGACGACAGACGACGGATGACGAGTGCATTTGCGTAAGTCCTGAGCTTTTTGGCTTCGCCAATTCATTACGCTTATCCGCTTGAGGTGGGAAATGGCGGAAAGGGCAGGCAAGGAATATACTGAAGCAGGGGGCTACGCAGACAGCAATTAGCGTCCCATATCATCCCGATACTATGGAGTAGACTTGTTGACTAGAGCAGAGCAGAGAGTAGTCTTGAGCCGCATCCTCACCCCCAAGGATCACGGCAGATTTGTCGAGGCGCCTTTTGAGGTGGCGGCAGGGACGGAGAGGGTACTTGTCTCCTGTGAGGTAGAGGGCTACGAATTCGCCGGGCAGGTAGTGGACCTGGGGCTGAGAGACCCCGTCCGAGCGAGAGGGTGGAGTGGAGGCGCCAGGAGCGAGTTCTGGGTAGAGCAGGAGAAGGCCACGCCCGGTTACCTGCCCGGCCAAATGCACCCTGGCGAATGGGCCGTTATCGTAAGCTCCAACCGCATCCCGCATGGAGGTTGCCGGGTCACCCTCATCGTCGAATGCATAATGGAGGGGCATCGGTGGCTCAAGGGGGACCTGCATCTGCACAGCGTGCATAGTGACGGTGTATACGAGCTGGCCGAGGTGTTGCGCCTCTCCCAGGCTGCCGACCTCGACTTCATCGCGCTCACCGACCACAATACAACCAGTCAGAACCTGGCCTATTCACGAGAAAGCCCGATTATCTGTATTCCCGGCATGGAGCTTACCACTTACGGGGGCCATACCAACTTGTTGGGGCTGCTTCAGCCCATGGACGATTTCCGTGTTAACTCACGGCATGATCTGGATGAACGCCTGCGCGAGGCGCGGCGCCTGGGAGCCAGGATAGTGATGAACCACCCCTTCAGAGACTGCGATACCCTCGGCTGCCGGTGGGAGTGGGGCTGGGACATAGACCATGACTGGGTTGAGGTCTGGAACGGCCCCTGGAGACAGTGCAATTTAGAGGCGCTAGCATGGTGGCAGGGGCAACTCGCAGGCGGCAGGCGATTGGTAGCTGTTGGGGGTAGCGACACCCATCGACCGCACCCCTTCGCCCGCCACGCGATGCCTACTAACTGGGTCTGGAGCCGGTCAGGGTCAGGCGAGGCTATCCTGGAGGCGATTGGCGAAGGGCGCCTCTTCCTCAACTATCTGCCTGATGGCCCGACTATCGATTTAAGTTGCGGGCCTTATATGATGGGGGATGAGGTTGGCGTGCCCGATCCGGACGAGATTCGGTTGGGGGTGCATCGTGCGTGTAATGCTGATGTGGTAAGAATCTTCTCGGATAAGGGCCTAGAACAGGAGATCCCCGTTTCATTAGCCGACCAGAATGAAACCGTCAGCCTCGCCTGGCCTGTCGACGACCGCCGCTTCTACCGGGTGGAGGTGTGGAGGTATTTTCCGGAAGTGGATCAAACGCTGATGGCGGCGCTCAGCAACCCTATCTATTTTCGCACATAACACTTCTGAAATAGCTCAGGACCCGTTCAAAGCGTTGGTCGTTGTGCGAACTGCCACTGCCAGCGCACTGACCCTTACCCCTGCATACTCTTCCATGCACCAACAACAGTACAAATGTTCGCAACTGTCAAGACGGCATCAACCTGGCTATCTCGGCTATGTGGATAAACCCATTGACAAACCTTAGGCATGGCTATATACTCCTCTCATAGAACTTTTGTTCTGACATACTAGCCGCAAGCTCAAGAAAGTGAGCAGATACGGGCGTGAATTACTGTAGGAGATCACGTCAGGTATAGCGCAGGGAGGTAGAAAGAGATGGCGAACGCTCAAACAGACCGAGATGCCGGTATGCGCGGCACGGCGACCGGAAAGACCTTGGAGCAGGGCGCGAACAGGCCAAGCCCTTTGAACCGCAGGCCTGCCTCTCGCCGCCTGGTCACCATCTTCAGGGGACCCAGCAACACAGGCAAGACGCACCTTGCACTCTCTATGGCTGATGCAGGCATCGGTAGAATTTGCGTGTTTGATACTGAGTATAAGACGCGCAACGTTCTCGGAGTGAACGAGCGCTTTGACGCTATCGAGAGCGATCCCGATACGCTCCTTGAAGATATCCAGTGGGCTATCGACGAAAAGGGTGCGGACGGGAACCCTGTATACGGAGGGCTTGTGCTCGACTCATGGAACGGCTATTTCGATACCCTGTACGGGCGCGCCATAGAGATGGCAGAGCAACAGCGCGGAGAGGGGGCCAGGCTGACAACGAGCGAGGTAGAGCTGCTACAAACGAAGGCCAAGAAGGTGCTCGACCTACTCTGCCGGGTCAGCAGGAGGTGGGTCGCTATAACGGAGCACGCTGTTCCACAGGGTCAGGAGCTAGATGAGAACGAGGCGGGCCAATTGATCATCATGACCATAGGCGGCACCGACTATTACTCCGATGTTACCTTCGACCTTTCTCTGACGCTGGGCGACGACTTCCGCGCCAAACACATAGCGACTGTGGTGAAGACGAATGTTAGCCACCTCTACCCGCTCGGGCGCAAGACGGTCGATCTGAGCTACCGACAGTTGGTGAGCGAAGTAACAGCCCAGGAGCCAATCAAGCAGTTCGAGCCAAGTATGCTGCCTGCCCAGGAGCAGATCGCGGAGCC
>JBBRVL010000079.1:0-12098 GCA_038246925.1 Chloroflexia bacterium | reverse complement strand
CTGGCACCCCGGTCGCTGGCACTCCAGTGGCAGGAACACCTGGAGGCAAGGGAGGGAATAAAGCCCATCTGAACACAGCCGAGGGGGCCACCCAGGAAATCAGCAAGACCACTAGCTTCATCACCCTGGTGAAGAGCGATCTTGCCTACGCTAACGGCAAGATGGACACGAGCGTAGTGCAGAGTTGGCTGAACAGCGCGGACAACCTGGTCAAGAGCGCCCAAAGCGCCAATAGTAGCAGCCAGTACGAGAAGGCAGGCGAGACTGCTCGCGCCGCTCGCGAACTCGCCAACGCTTCAGAGTCGTTGATGCGCCAGCAACTTGGCGCTGACAAGCTGCCTTCTTACGGCCAAATGCCCGCACCCAAGGGCCAACCAAGCGGCACAAGCGGGAGCAGCACTACCACAACCCCAACCCAGGCACAGGTCAGCCGTGACCTACAGCACACCTACAATGACATCGTCACCAAGGGGCTGCTGCTGAAGAACACCGCCAACGTTGCGAGCGATGCCAACACTTACCTGACCGCCGCACAGAACTACTACAAGACGGCTTACAGCGCGTACCAGGCAAGCAAGTATACTGATGCTAGCAACGCCGCCAAGACCGCGGGCCAGCTCATACACGCAGTAGATCACCTGATCCACGCCGCAACGGCAGGCACAAGCACCGATGCGCCGGTAGCGGTACCCGCGCCTAACTTCTAAAGGTTCGACTTTTTCTCACCCTCCCCCTACCCCACCCGGTCTTCGCGCCGGGTGGGGTTCTCCCTTACAGTAATGTTTGGTTCCTTGGGAGCTATCGCAGTGTTCTTGCGGGGTTACTGGGGAACCCGTTAGAGTGATATAATTTACTAGGGACAGGTTGGTACGCAGGTCCATTTGCCGACTATGAGCGGACCTTTGGGGAGAAAAGCAAGAGTGAACAAGTCACAACAGCCGCAACAGCCGCAACAGCGCGAACGGTCACAACAGATGCAGACCGGCGACGAGGAGCGCTCCGTGCGAGTGCTGGTCGTGGACGACGAGCCTTTGATTGTTCAGATGCTGAGCTATGTTTTGCGGTACGAGAAGTTTGAAGTGAGCGTAGCGCACACCGGGACGGAGGCTATTTACCAGGCGAGCCTCATCCACCCGGATTTGGTGGTGCTTGACATCATGATGCCCGGAATGGACGGGCTGGAAGTGTGTCGGAGACTGCGTGAAGCGGGTGACGTTGGTATCATAATGCTCACGGCGCGAGGCGAAGTTGAAGACCAAGTGGTCGGCCTGGACAGTGGCGCGGATGATTACCTGGTCAAGCCCTTTACGCTACCTGTGCTGCTAGCCAGAATGCGGGCGGTGCTACGACGTAGAGGCATCAATTTGCAGAACACTCTGCGTGTGGGCGACGTGAGCATGGATAGAGAGACACGGCAAGTGTCACGTGCGGGACGCGGTATAGAACTCACCCCACGCGAGTTTGAACTGTTTGAAATGTTCCTGCTTCACCCACGCCGGGTGTTTTCCCGTGAGGCTATAGTCAATCGAGTGTGGGGCTACGACTACCTCGGAGATACGAATGTGGTAGACGTATATGTCAGCTATGTAAGAGATAAGCTCGGTGACGACAATCGTACTCTGATCCGCAGCACGCGTGGGATAGGCTACTCATTGGAACCAGATGACAACGGAGACACCAATGATAGTAATGATAGTAATGATAGTAATGATACCAGGGATGCCAGTTGAGGTTGGGTAACGCCAGATGAGACTGCTTGAGCGGATGCGTGCTGCTCTATGGAGCGTGCCTGTTGGCCTACAGTTGAGCGTCCTGTATACCTTGCTGCTGACAGGCACTCTGACTCTGCTGGGCGCCGTCCTCTACACTCAGCAAGACCACTTCCTTGTGCAAGACGCATCCATGCGCCTCCAACAGTCGGCTGCCCGTTTGCTGACAAAACCGGCACCCAAGCATCCGGGTAAAGGCAGTGACGTTCAGCCACCCGCGGACATAAACAAGATTGCAACCGATCTGGTACGGGGGCTAAGTGGGCCAGACGTTGCAGTGGCAGTGTTTGATCTACAAGGTACTGTAATCACATCCACACAGAGCGTCGGAGAGGAATACCGACCTACGCTTCCGAACTTATCGGCAGAGCAAATCTCCAAAGCTACGGAGACCTATGCACCGGAGCAGTGGGTACTGACCGATAGCGGCGGGGGCCGCCGATTAATCGTCTTGATGCAGGTTACATCAGCCGGCACCCTTGGTAACGCTGGCAGCGCCGACAATAGCAATACCGTTAGCTCTCCCTCCCCGTCTCCTTCTCTGTCTCTCTTTCCCTCTACACCTTATCTTCTACTGGAGCAATCTGCTTCATTGGCGGCAGCCGACGCCGCGCTCAACCAGTTGCGCTTTTACCTTGTGCTGGGGATTATAGTAGGCACTCTGCTGGGGGTGTTGGCAGGGATGACGCTGACACGTATGGTGCTGAGGCCCCTGGACCGCATGGCGAGCACCGCGGAAGCTATAGCCTCGGGAGACTTGAAGAGGCGGCTGCGGTTGCCATCAGGAAAGAACGAGATAGCACGCCTGGGTGGTGCCTTCGATCACATGGTAGGGCGCCTGACGGCAACGTTGGATGCTCAACGCCGCTTTGTAGCCGATGCTTCGCACGAGATGCGTACTCCACTCACTTTATTGGACGGACTGGCCGAGATCCTGATGATTGGCGCGCATGAAGGTGACACACAGTTTATCGAAGAGTCTGCTCATACAATGCATGGTGAGGTAGGGCGCATGAGCCGCCTTGTGGCCGATCTACTGACTCTATCAAAGCTGGACAGCATGGATGGCGCGGCTAAGCCACCGCTTGCGCCAGTAGACGTTTGCCGCGTGCTGGCTGAAGTGGTGGAGCAGATGAAGTCCATATCAGAAGCCCGCCATGTCCGCCTTGTGCTTGAATGCGCCTGCCCCTTGTGGGCTATGTCGGAGACCGACCGTCTCAAGCAGGTGGTACTCAACCTGATAGATAATGCGCTACGCTACACGCCGCAAGGGGGTGAGATACGGGTAAGAGCTACAGACGGCCGCGCCGGCAGTTTATGCATCCAGGTTGAGGACACTGGTTCTGGCATTGCCCCTGACGACCTTCCTCACATCTTTGACCGTTTTTATCGAGGCGATCCCTCTCGCACACGTTCCACCGGCAACAGCGGACTTGGTCTGTCAATCGCCCGTTCCATAGTAGAGTCACAGGGTGGCACTATTGCTGCCGCATCGAAGCCAGGCGAAGGGGCATGTTTCACTGTTACGCTTACGGCTGGTAGAACTTCCAATTAGGAGGCACGAATGGTGGCAGTGCGCAGACACGAAGTATCAGGGAGTCTGCCATGTGCGTGAGGGTGTGGTTGATCTTGCTGCTCGACAGAAACTGGCAGTAGTCGAGTTTGCTGATGTTCGTGTTCATGCCTCAACTTTACCATGTCCTCCCCAGCCTGTCTGCTTTGCGTAAGCCCTAATTGATTTGAAACGCATCAGAATGCAAAGGGAGCAATAGCTTCTTGGCTTCGCCAATTCATGTAGTTTACCCTCGAACGTAGTGAAGGGCTTATCGCAGAGTATATCGGGTAGGGGGTAGGGGTTAGTAGCTAGCTAAAGCAATGGCTGATAGCTAGCTACTCGCCGCGAGAAATCGGAGCCAGTTGCGTGGGCCGGCAGTATTGGCGCCTTTGAGCAAGACCCTAAACCCGTTGCTGACCAGCAACTCTTCGACTTCATCCAGTTGGTAGCGTGAGAAGAAGCGCTCGGCGGAGCCGTGGTAGGGGTTGACCTCCCAGGTCTCGCCCTCTCCTTCGTGGAGACCGAGCGCGAGCGTGCCGCTCGGTTTGAGAATGCGCTTTATCTCGGTGAGAGCGGATGGGGCTTCGGACTTAGGTAGGTGGAGCAGAGAAGCCATACACCATACGCCGTTGAAGCGTTCGGGCTGGAATGGGAGCGCGAGCATATCTGCTTGCACTAAGGGGCCGCGCACCAATTGTCGTGCTTGGGCGAGCATCCCTGTTGAGAGGTCGGCACCCACCACGAAAGCGCCCTGAGACTCGAACCAGACCATATCACGGCCCGCGCCGCAACCGAGGTCTAATATATGGGCGGGTTGGCCTGTTAGCTCTAAGAATTGAGCGGCGAGGTCGATAAGGCCGTCGCGCATTTCGCTATTGCGGGCGGCGTAGTGGGGCGCGATCTGGTCGTAGGCTTTCTGTATGCGGGCATGCACCTGGTCGTAATTCATTTTGAGCTTATCTGAGTGAGCAGCAACAATAGCTGCCGCTTTTGCTCCGGCTATTCCTCGGTGGCTTAACTTGTTCTTCTCATCGGGGGAGAGTTGCGACATCCTTTGTCCGTCCGGCAGCTCGAACACAGGATCATAACCGAAGCCGCCACTACCCTCCGGCGCATGGGCGATTCGGCCTTCGACAACACCTTCTACCAGATATTCCTCTCCACCTGGGCTGATGAGGGCGATGACGCACCGGAAGCGGGCGGTACGGGCCTCATCGGGAATATCTTTGAGGCGTTCGAGCAGGTGGTTATTGCGGTCGATGGCGTTAGTGTTGGGGCCGGCCCACCTGTTGCTGTAGATGCCGGGCGCTCCGTTGAGGGCGTCTACTTCGAGGCCGCTGTCGTCGCCGAGGACCCAGACTTGCTCGTCTCTGGCTTCGGGCGGAAGTGCCTGGTGGAAGGCGCGTGCTTTTAGGAGGGCGTTTTCGGCCATCGTGCTGCCTGTTTCGGCAACTTCACACCATATCTCGATGTCGTTAGGAGAGGCTACCCTCGCGCCAGGCACACCGGCAAGCATCTGCTCGTACTCGCGGAGCTTGCCAGGGTTGGTGGTAGCAACGAGGATAATAGACATTATGGTTCTCCTATGTAACCGGCGGATGCAGTGGCACGTTGAATTGTACATGAGTAGCGGGGTTGGGGCAACGAGACGACGGAACCGCCAAGACGCCAAGAGCACCAAGTAACCGCCAAGTTTTTATTGTTTTGGAATATAAAGCAGCAAAGGGAGCAGAGATGGGTCAGGATAAGGGTAGCAGGTTGGTTGAGATAGCGGATGAATTGAGGGCTATTGCTACCAATGGATTGCGGTGGGCGGCGACTGAGTACGACGAAGCGCGCTACCATAAGACAATGTCGCTGGCAGCGGAGCTATTGAGCATGGTTGACACGAGGGAGGCCAGTGAGATAGAGCAGATATTTCGTGGCGACCTGGGGATACGCACGCCGTTCGTGGGTGTGGACGGTGCCGTGTTCAACAAGGAGGGTAAACTGCTGCTCATACAGCGCAAGGACAACGGAAGCTGGGCAATGCCAGGCGGAGCCGCTGATGTGGGGGAGCCGCCCTCGCATGTGGCGGTGAGGGAGACATGGGAGGAGACAGGGCTGCGAGTACGGGCGATACGGCTGATAGGCGTATATGACTCACGCAAGGTGGGGTCGCCTGATGCCGCGCATCTGTACCACCTGGTGTTTCTATGCGAGCGGGAGAGTGGGGAATTAACACTAACAAATGAGACTCTGGCGTTTGGATATTTCAGCGAGGAAGAAGTGGCTGTGTTGACTTTGCATAGGGGGCACGGCGCTCGCATACCGGATGCTTTTGCCATGTGGCGTGGAGAGATTGGGGAGGCTGTTTTTCAGTAGGTATTAGGTTTCAAGGTTCAAGGTTCAAAGTTTTATCGCCTTGAACCTTGAACTCGTTGTAGGCTAGGGTTGCCGGAGCTTTTCTCTCAGGACGTCAATGGGCAGCAAGTTTCCGGTTTCGATGTTGCGGTAGTACCAGTGTTCCCAGCCGTTTAGCGCAGGAAGGCCGAGGAGTTGCGCGCCTACGCGGTGGATGGAGCCGGAGATGCCGCCTGAGTGGAGTGTTCCGTCAGCTGCTACCTGGGCGGTGGCTTTGGTCTTGTCGAGGTAGAGGGTGTCACCTGGCTGTAGGAGACCTGCTTCTAAAAGGTTGCCGAAGGGAATTCTCGGTTCTTTACGCTTGCTCTTAGTAACGAAAACGCTTCCTTCAAACAAGGGGGGTACTATAGCATCTATACGCTCTTGTGCTACCTGTATGTAGTCGGAATCACGTTCGATGCCTATCCATCTTCGATGTAGTTCCTTTGCAACAGCACCTGTTGTCCCTGTTCCAAAGAACGGATCCAATATTACATCACCAGGATCCGAGCTTGACAGAATAACGCGATAAAGTAAAGCTTCAGGTTTCTGTGTCGTATGAGCTTTTCCACCGTCCATCTTTAGTCGCTCACGTCCAGTACATAGAGGTAATTCCCAGTCGGAGCGCATCTGTTTTTCATCGTTGAGGTTCTTCATGGCTTCATAGTTGAAGGTGTATCTTTTCTGCTCCTTCGACTTCTTGGCCCAAAGTAGGGTTTCGTGGGCGTTTGTGAAACGCACTCCTCGAAAGTTAGGCATGGGATTAGTCTTAACCCACACAATGTCGTTCAGTATCCAATACCCCAGGTCCATCATTATCTTACCCACTCGGTAGATGTTGTGGTAAGACCCTATTACCCAGATAGTGCCTGTATCTTTGAGCACGCGCCGACATTCGGTTAGCCATTGCTCAGTGTATTTATCGTAGGCGGTGAAGTCTGAAAATTGGTCCCATTCATCGTCAACCGCATCTACAAGCGTCATATTGGGTCGCCACAACTCATTTTGGAGCTGGAGGTTGTAAGGCGGGTCGGCGAAGATGAGGTCTACGCTCTTCTCAGGGAGGGAGGAGAGAAGGTGGAGGTTGTCGCCGTGGAGGATTTGGTCTAGGGGCAAATGGTCCATAGTCCTACCGGTTGCGCCAGGCTATGTCAATCCCTTCGCGCGCGTGAAGCCGCCATACTGTAAGGTTGGTGTTCGATGCTCGAATGATAGTACCCATTCGCTTGACCTGCGTGTTGAAATCTGAGTGGCGGAGCACACGTTGCACGAGAGTCGCCACCTGGTACTGGCTGACCGCCAGATAGACCAAGCAATAGTTTGCGTGGCGTAATTTGGGTTCGTAGAAATCTGAGTCGCGTGTGAAGAACGTAGGTCGTCGTAGGCGGTGGAGGAAAGGAATTATCTCCTGATCTTGTAAACCTTTATGCCCTATGTCGTAACCGATCTGGCGTATTGGTATACGTCGGTCCCTTAAAGACTGGCGCTCGCTTTCCGGGACATTCTCGTCCAGAATATTCATGCAGAGGCTGGTTCGAGAACATAGTTATCAGCATGGTCAATGAGGGCACGCTTAGCGAGGAGCACAGCCTCAGCAATAGCCTCAGTGCCGACTTTGCCACCCCACTCGGCACTGATGTCATCCCATTTCATTCCCATAGCTACTTGCTCGAGCACATCCGCCACAAAAATGCGCGTGCCTATGAAGGTAAGCTTACCGTGGCAAATCTCTGTGTCGGCGACGATATAGCGTCCTATTATCTTTCTAGTCATGTTTCTTGCTCCTACTTGTATACGTGCCTTAATTATACACCTAACCTGTCACAAGCACGCTGTTATGAGGTGACGCTGCCTATGCCTCGGCCCGTTCGGTGGGGTAGGCAGGTATGAAGTCGGCTGCATCGCCGCTCAGGTGAGAGCAGAAGCCCCAGCCCTTGAGCGCGCCCTGGATGGTGCCGTCTACGCTTTCAATCTCTATCTCGCTGATGGCGCAGTTATGGTAATCAACCTTTAGCATCTGAGGGTCCACATCAGGGCAGAGGTCGGTGGTTGTACCGATGAAGATGCCGCCGTGGCCTACTATGATTATCTCCTTGCCTTCTTTGCCTTCGACTATCTTTTCGAGGGCTTCGCGCATACGGCGGCGCAACGTGTGGAGGTTGTCACCATTCGGAAAGGCTGACTCCGGCTTGCCGTTGAACCAGTCCTCGGTGATGGAGGAGTATACCTGCCAGTTCTCTTTGGTGGGTAGTTGGCCCTCTAACGAGCCTACATTCACTTCCCGGAAGTTTTCCATGACGGTAAATGGCAGGCCCGTGGCGCGAGCGATTATCTCGGCGGTCTCGGCAGCGCGCTTGAGGGGAGAGGAATATATCTCATCTATGTGGCGGTCGCGGAAGTAGGCGGCGGTCTGCTCCGCTTGTATTATGCCCCTGGGTGTCAGGGAATAATCGACCAGCCTGTGGGAGAACTCCTTGGTTATGTTTGCGAGGTTCTCGCCGTGCCGTACCAGGTAGATTGTGTTCACGTTAGTTGTTTCTCCCATGCGATTACTCATCCCAGCTCAACTCTATTGCACCCTCGGCGTGAAGATGCCACACCGTGAGGCCGGTGTGGGAAGCGCGAATGATGTTGCCCATACGCTTTGCTTCAGTATCGAACTGAGGATAACGCAGCACACTACGTATGAAGATTGCGGTCTGGTCTTCTTCCACCTCCAAATAGACGAGGCAATAACGCGCATGGCGCAGGCGATACCTGTAGAAATCAAGGTCTGCCGTGAAGAATGTTGGGCGGCGTAGCTGGTGGAGCAAAGGAATGATTTCATCATCTTTCATCCCAGCTCGTCCTACATCACGACCGATTTGGCGGAACGAAATGCGCCAACTTTGTAAGAGTTGGCGCTGGCTTGCGATGATGTTCTCATCAAGAATGTTCACGCGGATGCAGGCTCTAACTCGTATTCACTTACATGCTCGACAAACACCTGACTGGCTAAATCGACCGCTTCGGCTATAGCCTCCCTCGTGACTTTACCATCCCATTCCTCACTGATAGTATCCCAGGCCATTCCTTTGGCTACCATCCGTAGCACCTGCCAGACCATAATGCGCGTACCGCGAAACGTCGGCTTCCCATGACAAATCTCTGGGTCGGCGACGATATAGCGACCAATCAGCTTCTTAGTCATGATCTACCTCCTTTCGTACCCTTGCTCTCATTATACACCAACTTCACCCTGTTCCGACGCCTATTCATGGGGGCGGAGCCGGACTACGAGCACGGGCGGGATCTCGTGAAAGCTGCCCCAGCCGAGGCTTCCGGTTCCGTCGGTGCGTTTGGGGAAGGCAGGCTCTTCGATGCCGTCGAGCACGAAGCCTGCTTGGAAGAATGTGTTGAGGAGGGTGTGGAGGGGGCGGTAGAAGTAGTATTGGGGCACGGGTTGGTCCATGATGCCGAGACCTCGTTTGGGTGTGAGGCCCAGGTACTCTGAGACTTTGACCGAGTAAGTGGAAACGATCTGGCCTTCAATGTCTACTTCTTCAAGCATCATGGCTGAGCCACTGTTGAAGCAGGGGTGCATTACTGAGAAGACGAAGCGGGCGTGCGGCTTGAGGAGCCTGGGGAGGGTGGTGGCGAGTGGTTCGATGGTGGCGATGTCCATGATGCCCATTGTGCAGACGGCGGCATCGAAGCGGTTCTCACCGAGGGCGAGTAGTTGAGCCTCGTCTGTGGCATCTACGAGACGGTATTCGATGCGGTCGGCGTGCTCGATGGTGCGCTCTTTTGCTCTATCCAGGAAGACTTGACTGAAGTCGGTGGCGACGACCTGCGCGCCGAGTTGGGCCATCCTGCGGGCGAATGAGCCGTTGCCGCAGGCGATGTCGAGCACGGTCTCGCCGGGCTGGAGGTCGAGCGTCTGCTCGGTGGAGGGTCCGAGGAGCACGCGCTGGAAGGCATTGCCCTCGCTACCCATAGTGGCGTCCCAGATGGTGGCGTTCTGGTCCCATATCTCGCGGGAGTGTTGCTTTATCTGTTCGATGTCGCTTGCGCTCACTTTTGTGTCTCCGTTATCTTTTGTAGCCTCAAAGATGCCGCTTACCTTTGTGACATGGAAGGGATTGTGGGCGGCAAGTTCTTTCTGTACGTGGGTACGGAGCGCGCTCAGGGGCCAGCCGCTTAGGTCAGTCTTTGCCAGGCCGGAGAGGATATAGCTGACAAGCGGCTCAGGCTCGGTGATTTCAAGGGCATCCTCGAAGATGTAGAGGTTGACGTTGGAGAAGAAGTGTTCGATCTGTTCCTGACCGTTTTCGAGCGTGAATGGCTCGACTGTTTGGCCGCCGAGAGCAGGCAGGTTGGGGTCGAAGGCGTGAACCAGGTTACCTATCTCCTTGAGGTGGTCGCTGCCCAACGTGGCGGCGTAGAAGCGGCCTCCCGGCTTGAGGACGCGACATATCTCATGGAGGGCACGGGGGCGGTCGGGCACGTGGTAGAGCATATAGTTGGCGATTACGGCGTCGAAGGTGTCATCCTCGAAGGGGATTTGCTGGGCGTCGGCTACCCGATAATGGAACCTGTCGTCCAGATTACGTTGAGCGGCTTCGATCATGCCGGGGGAGAAGTCGGTGAGGGTGATGTCCCAGGCTTGGGGTATGCGGTCAAGGTTCTTGAGCCATAGCTGGCCTGGGCCGCAGCCTAATTCGAGTACCTTGCTATTTGGGGAAAGTTTGAGGTAGTCGAAGGCCCAGCGGTGGAAGCCGTATTTGTTGGTGCTGAATAGCTCGTGGATACGGATGCGGGCGTTGAGGTTGGTGTCGTCTTTGTATTGGTCGGTTAGGAGGTAGTTTGGGTCTTGCATTTTGTTAGTCATCGCCGGCCTCGGTGACAATCAATTGTGCTCTGAACCAGGCGAGGAAGTCGCCAGGCGTTCCTATTAAGAAGGGTGCGACTTGCTTCAGTGGGGCGTTTTCTAAGATATGCTTCTTGTCTAATGTTATGAAGTAATCTACGTCGGCGGCCCAGGCGGCCGATAGTACCTGTGCATCGGGTTCGTAGCCCACAAGTTGAAGGCTTTCATGCGAACTTTCCGGAGGTGGCGTTTGAACAATATCAACTCTACTTTCGTGGAGTAGTAAGGCAAGGCGACCCAACATCCCAGGTTCTTTACGCTGAAGCACATTTTGTATCTCAGTAAGCACGTAAGATCCAACGGCTATTTGGATCATAGAGGCTTCACCTAACCTGAGAATAAACCGTGCGCCGCCCTCCTGTGACCAGATACCAGCGAAGAGTGCGCTCGTATCCAGAAAGACTCTAATCCTTCTTGCCACGGTTCTCACGCTCTTCACGTAGGGCTTGGAGCATGGACTCCAGTGTCTCTCCACGCTCCACAAGAGCTTGAGTTATCTCATTCGCCAGCTCATCAACTTTGGAACGTCCAGGCGTCAACATGAAAGAGCCACCCAGGTCCAGAACGGTGAGGGTATCTCCAGGCTTAATGTTATAAGTGTCGCGCAGGCTCTTGGGCAGGACTATCACCCCTCGCTGGGCCACCTGAACTGTTGTACTTCTAGATGTCGTGCTTGCAGGCATTTCCGACCTCCCATATCATAGATTACTGATTATCAGTATATCAGATAATCAGTAATCTATCCTAGTCTTTATTGTCTTCAATGAATTGGTCCAGCCATTCTTCAGCAACACCTTCGACACCATTGCCACTACTAAACAATTCGACCTCAAGAGAACCATCCTCAAAGAACTCTATCTCCCACATCCCCACTGGGAGGAATACACTAACCATGAGTGAATCACGGCTATGTTTCAGGTCGTAATGTATCTTTACTTCTTCGAGTTGGTCAAGAAACTGAAGGAGCTTGCCAAATGGGTTTTGTATTTTGTCATCATCCATGGCGTGCCTAACTCAACCTTCGCCCATTTCTTCGAGCACTTCGGTGAGGATATCTTTCCAGCGGACGCCTGCACGCGAGCGGTTAATGCGCACCTGGTGGGGACTGGTTTTGAGGACGTCGCGGTGCTTGCGCTGGAGCTTGAAGCGTAGAGGTTCGGGTATCTCCTGGCCGGTGGGGGTTTGGATGAGGAAATCCTGGTCGAGGGCGCGGATCGATTCTATGCCTGCGGCTATGGCTAGACCTTTCAGTTTGACTACTTCGAGGAGGTTGATGGCAGGTTCGGGGAGGGGGCCGAAGCGGTCTTGCATCTCTCTACCCATGTCGCGCGCCTGGCCGGGGGTCATGCTGGCTGCCATGCGCTGGTACATGCGTAGACGCACGGGGGCGTCGGGCACGTAGTCCTCAGGCAAGAAGGCGGTGATGGGCAGGTCGAGCGAAACGGTGGGAGGCCCTTCTTGTTGATTTTGGATTTTGGATTTT
>JBBRVL010000078.1:0-12130 GCA_038246925.1 Chloroflexia bacterium | reverse complement strand
GGTAGGCACACTAGGCTAACACGCTAATCTGGCTCACAACAGACAGATATTGCCTAGAGCACCACATAAATAGCATCACGCTATGAAGACAGAGATAAAAGTATGATTTGTCATTCTTCACTGCGTTCAGAATCCGTTCTGTCGTTACTCACTTGTACGGATTCTTCACTGCGTTCAGAATGACAATGTAAAAGGGTACGCTTTCTACGACAGATATTTATGAAATGATTCTAATCTCCCGGTATTCGTGAGAATATCAGCGTATTACGCATCACGCCATCTGGTGCGATCATGTGATTCCGCAATAGGGCTTCCTGCTTAAATCCAAGCCGACTTGCAACCGCCCCGCTCCTGACATTCCGCTCGTCGCACCTAATCTCGATTCTCTGCGCTTTCAACTCCGTCAGCGCAAACTCAACCAGCAATTGCATCGCTTCCGTCACGTACCCATGCCCTTCCGCCGACTTGCGAAGCCAGTAGCCTATCTCAAAAGAAGGGATCTCCCAGTTGCGCGGGTGCAGTCCAGTCCCACCAAGGTAGAGTCCCGTCTCTATGTGCCACATACTCAAGATCATCTCCTCCCGCAGCATCGATTTCTCTATCGCTCGCCCCAGCCAGTCCCGCGTTTCCTCAATACTCTGGTGAGTGTCCGCCCATGGCATCCACGGCCTTAGGTGATCGCGTGATTCCACCACCGCCTCACGCAGTGCCTCAGCATCCTCAGATTTGTACGGCCTCACAATAACTCGCTCACCACGCAACTCATCAAATAACGGCACTGACATCGGATGCTCGGTCTTCTCCTTACTCAACTTTTCAACCCTCTCGATAATCCAAACTAATCTAACCTGCCCAACGCCTTGCGCTCTTCCGGTTATAATAGACCTGACACCTCACCCAGGAGCACAATATGGAGACCCTGACAGAAAAGAAATCCCTTTCGATAGCCCATAAGCCATTCCTCGACTGGATCGACGGCTGGCTCGCGGAACTTCCCACACTTGATCTCGCAGAGTACATGCAAGTCAATAATATCAGCCCCGAGCAGGTCGCAATAATCAGCGCCGACTTGGTAGTTGGCTTCTGCTACACAGGTCCGCTCTCCTCACCCCGTATCGCCAATATCGTCGAGCCGAGCGCCGACCTCTTCAAGCGCGCCCACTCCCTCGGTGTGCGCCACTCCGCACTCGTGCAAGAATACCACACCCACGACGCCTGCGAATTCGAGCAATTCGGCCCCCACTGCGTCCGAGGCACTCACGAAGCCGACACGGTCGAGCCTCTCGCTTCCCTCCCCTTCGCCGACCAATTCGACGTAATTCTCAAAAACTCGCTTCACCCAGCCCTTGATACCGACCTCGATAAATGGCTGGGCATGCGGCCCGAAGTAGACACCTTCATAGCCGTCGGAGACTGCACCGACCTCTGCCTCTACCAACTCATGATGCACCTCAAGCTAGGCGGCAACGCCACCGACAGGCGCATCAACGTCCTCATCCCCGCCAACTGCGTCCAGACCTACGACCTGCCGGTAGATATAGCCGCCAACCTGGGCGCAATACCCCACGACGGCGATCTGCTTCATGCCATCTTCTTGTACCACATGGCGCTCAATGGCGCAAAAGTCGTCGCAAGCATAAACTAAATCGAGCCTCGGAGGTATTCCTTTGAACCAGCAAATGACTCGAAAACTTCTCGCCTTCTTGCTGATACCTACTCTCGCCCTCGCCGGGTGCGACAGCGGCACACAACCCGCTGCTCCTACCGCGACAACCGGCCTCCTTAGCACGCCTACCACCACTCTTATCCCCGAAGGTGCATTACCAATACCAACCAAGGATGGCACACCCGGTCGGATTACTGGGCCAACTATAAGTTCAGCCGAGCCTCTAGGTTCGCCCGCTGTGCCCCCTACACCTTCAGGCACGATAGTAGACAGTTCGTCTGCCCCCCTTCCCTCAACACCTGGAGAAAGCGCACCCACCCCCACTCCCGTGACAGCCATAGGTACGGGCAATGCCATCACGGCACTGAAGGCCCTGGAGCAGTTAAAGCCCATAGCTTTGGCCTGGCAAAAAGACGCCCGCCTCGGCCTCCTAAGCAATATCCGCCCCGGCCAGCAGAAAAGTCTTCTCGGCACAACCCTGGGCGACCCTAACGTGAACGAGCCTACCCCCGGCGGCAAAGGTCGAAACTGGACGTTGATCGCCTTCTCGCCCTCAACCAAAGGCGCGGTAGCCATAAGCACCGACGGCACTCAGCTAGACCTCGTCAAGGACGGAGCCGTCACCGACGAAGCGCTCACCCGCTTCAACGCGCCCCACCTCGCCTCGCTCAACCTATCTACGCTCAATAGCTCCCAACTGGTCGACTCCGACGCGCTCTTTGCGAAGATGGGAGAGCAGGGCAAGTCACAGACCACAGGAATAGCCCTCCTGGCCCCAGACGGCCTCGGCCTGGGACCTCTCCCTACCCCGTCCCCCGCAGGCGACTCCCCTCAGCTAGCCTACGAAGCCTTCAGCACCGACCCAACCCGCCAAACCTTCATCTTCTTCGACGCCCGCACAGGCTCAATAATCCTCGACAGTTCAGCGCCTTGAACAAAGCTATCAGCTGTCAGCTATCAGCTATCAGCTAAGATCTATACCAATAATAACTTTGCGTACTTTGCTTCCTCTGTGTCTTTGCGTTTCATCCGTAATTCGTAATTCGTAATTCGTAATTTCCTAAATGCCCAACAGTACCTTAACTTACCTCTGGGGCCACATCCCATTTCCGCGCCGCGTGCGCACAGCCCTCATCTGGCTCCTCAGCCCCAAGTTTACGGTCGGCGTGGTAGCCCTTGTGCGTGACGACGAGGGCCGCATACTCCTCCTGCGTCATACGTACCGTCTCACACGGCCCTGGGGACTGCCGGGAGGCGGCCTCAAGCCCGGAGAGAGCCTCGAAGAATGCCTGCGCCGCGAACTACGCGAGGAAATCGGTATGGAAGTAGAAATAGAAGGCCTACTCTCAGCAGCTGCCCACTTCGACCGCCGCCTGGTAGACATGATCTTCGCCTGCCGCCCTTCGCCCGGCCACTCCCTCGACAACTTCCACCCCAACTCCGAGATAGCCGAAGCCCGTTTCTATCCCCCTGCTGCCCTCCCCAACGACCTATCCATAAGCATGCGTGCCTTAATAACCACCGCCCTCAGACAGGCCGAAGGCGAACGAGTCCCCTACGTCCCACCAGAAGGCGAGATGCCCTAACCGGCAATCTCCAGAGTTCAGCACCAACGGAAGCGAGACCAGCTACTCTTCGTCGGACAGATATTTACGATATGACTCCCCAAAAACCTCCGCGTCCTCTGCGTCTCTGCGGTGAACTATCAATGTCAAACCCCCGCCCCCGCGAACCTCGGCAGCACATCCAGCACGCTCGCGCACAGTTCGTACCTCCCGAATGACGGCATCAGGTAGACACCAGCATATCGCTTATGGGCGTACTCCAATATCTCCCTAGCCATTTCTAATCCTGCCTGCCGTCCGTTCGGACCCGCCTCGTGCATTCTAGCCAGCACGAACTCCGGTATGCTGATACCCGGCACCTCGTTATGCAAAAACTCGGCGTGGCGGTGGCTCTGCAAAGGCAAAATCCCAAGCAGCACATTAGCATTGAAGTCTTTCACATGCTCCAACGTACTTTCCACTAATTCCAGGTCATACACAGGCTGCGTCATAACGAAATGCGCGCCCGCCTCCAACTTCTGCCCTAGACGCTCTTTCTCCAACGGCAGGTCGCGCGCCGTCGGGTTGAACGCACACGCTATCAAGAAGTCGGTCGTCCCACCGATGCTGTTCCCCGCCAGATCGACCCCATTGTTCAACTGGGTAAGCAGCTTTATCAGCCCTATCGAATCAATATCGAATACCGCCGACGACCCCAGCCTGTCAACCGGGTTTGGCGCGTCCCCCGTCAAAGCGAGTATGTGCCTCAAGCCCATAGCGTGCGCCCCTAGCAACTCAGCCTGAATACCCATCAACGTGCGGTCGCGTGTCGTGAAGTGCGGGATCACGTTCAGCCCAAGCTGCTGCCTGACCATATAGCACACAGCCAGCGCGCTCATCGAGGCCCGCCCCAGCGCACTATCGGTGACGTTTACCGCGTCTACACCCTTCTCCTTAAGCATATGCGCGCCCGCCAGCAGCTTCGCCGGGTTGACACCACGAGGCGGAGCAAGCTCTATACTCACCACGAACTCGCGCCCCAGCTTCCACCCAAGCGATCCCACTTCCGTATGCACCGACTCCGGCTTCTCGCCCTCCTCCAGCATCTCTCCCGCACGAGGAAGCGGCACTTCCACATCTCTAACGAGCAACGTGTCCGCGCTCGTGGGCGACGCGCCATTATCTGACCACGGCCTCGAAGGCACTTCTCCAACAATGCTCTCTACTCCCGTGACAGGTTGACGCAGGGTCTCGGCCAACGCTTTGATGTGGGCCGGGGTCGTGCCGCAGCACCCGCCGAGTATTTTCGCCCCACCTGCCGCCATCCTACGCCCGAAGTCGGCCATGTACTCAGGGGTCGAGACATACACGATCCGGTTGCTCACCATCTCCGGCCAACCCGCGTTAGGCTGTGCCGAAAGAGGCGTACGCGCATGAGCAGCCATCTCCGATATGACACGCGCCATCCTCTGCGGCCCGGTCGAGCAGTTCGCTCCAATCACATCTGCCCCAAGCTCCTCTAGCGCGGCCACCACCTCGGCAGGAGTATTGCCCACCTGCGTGCGCCCATCCTCCGCGAACGTCATCTGCGCTACTACCGGCAAATCTGACACTTCCCGCGCCGCAAGAATCGCCTGCCTCATCTCCTCCAGATCGCCCATCGTCTCCAGGATGAGAAGGTCAACGCCTCCCTCCAGAAGCGCCTCTATCTGCTCCCGGAAGATAGACCGTGCCTCTGCCGCCGCAATCAGCCCGATAGGTTGTATAGGTCTGCCCAGTGGCCCGATTGCTCCCGCAACGAACACCGGCTGCCCGCTCACCTCGCGCACCTCCCGCGCCAGTTTCGCGCCCCGGCTGTTGATCTTCTTCACCTTATCGCCCAGGTCGAACGCCGCCAGCTTCGAGCGGTTCGCACCATAAGTATTCGTCTCAATGATCTCCGCACCCGCGTTGATATATGCCTCATGAACTCTACGCACCAGATCAGGCTGCGTAAGGTTACACTCATCAAAGCAAGTATTCGCGGGCACCCCCAGCGAATAGAGCATAGTGCCCATTGCCCCATCGCAAATTATAGGCCCTTCTTGCTTCAACCTCGTGAGGAATGGGTACTTGCCCTCTGCTCGTATTACTCCATTATCTTCCATAACAACCTATCTCCCTTTTCCATGCGACCAATACGTACATTGCTTTATACATCACACCGCACCCCTTAGCGCCACAACCTTTTCGGCTTCCTCCAGGGTCTCCTCGAACACGCGCAACGCACTTTCTATAGGCTCAGGCCTACTCATATCCACACCCGCCTCCCGCAGTAAGTCCAGCGTATAGCGGCTGCTCCCGCTAGACAGCAACCACCTGTATCTTTTCGCCGCAGGTTCACCCTCATCAAGAATCTGCTTCGCCAGAGCCACAGCCGCAGCCTTTGCTGTCGCATACTGGTAAACGTAGAACGGAAAATAGAAATGAGGTATCGTCGCCCACTCAATTCTACCCAGATCGTCCGTTTGCAGGCTGGGACCGTGATACTGCTCGACCAATTCGGCGAAAAGGTCGGATAGGCTGTCGGCGGTCAGCGCTTCACCCGCACTTGCCGCTTCATGAGCCTTCTTCTCGAACTCGGCCAGCATGGTCTGCCTGAAAATTGCATGGCGCATATTCTCAAGCTCCGCCGTGAGGAGTGCCAAACGCTCGCTTGGGCTACTCGTCTCGCCGAGAAGGTAGTGCCCCAACAACTGCTCGTTCACCGTCGCGGCTATCTCCCCTAAAAAGTCGCTAGGGTATGCGTAGATATAATTCTGCGTCCGGCAAGCATAATGGGTATGCATGGCGTGCCCAAGCTCGTGCGCCAGCGTATTCCTCCAGATCGGCTTAGGCTGGTAGTTGAGCATCGTGTATGGATAAGTGTCGTATGCCCCACCACTATGCGCACCAGTTCTCTTGTTTGGCGTCTCATAGACATCGACCCACCGCGCCTCCAGCCCTGCTCTCAGCTTGTCTATGTAATCTTCTCCAAGCGGCGCGAGCGCCTCCAACACAGTGCTTACCGCTTCATCATACTGCACTTCTCTCTCAGGCTCAGGTGCCAGCGATACATACAGATCATAGCGACGCAAATCCTCCAGGCCTAGAGCCTTCCTGCGCAGTTGGAGATATCGTTGTAGCAAAGAGACACTGCGCCTCACCGTCTCAATAAGATTGTCATAGACCTCCACGGGGATATTGTCGCTATGCAGAGCAGCCGCTAACGCCGAAGGATGTTTCCTGGCATCAGCAAAAAAGTTATCCTTCTTCACGTTCGCCGAGAAAATAGCTGCGCACGTGTTGCGGTGAGTCGCAAATGCACCAAACATCTTCTGGTATGTCTCTTCCCTCACCCTTCGGTCCGGAGAAGCCAGCGACACGTAATTAGTCCCCGAGGTCACAGCCACCTCGTTGCCTTGCTCGTCAATGACGCTGCCAAAGTCAATATCCGCATCTGACAGCATCTTGTAGATCACAGGGGGCGCACCAGCCAAATCCCCTGCGCTTGCCAGCAATCTCTCCTCGCCTTCCGGCAAAAGGTGCGCTTTGTCGCGCATTATCGTTTCGAAATAGTGTGCATATATCTTGAGTGCCGGAACCTCGTCCATAAAGCGATCGAGCGTCCCCTTCGGAAGGACAGCAATCTCAGACCGTATGAACGCCCCAGCCTCCTCTACATCCGTGCCGAGTTGTAGTGCGCGGTCGAACAAAGCTTGTGCGCGGGCGCTCGTCATATCTTCGTCACGGTGCCGGGCCGCATATTGCCATAACCTCTCAGACAGCCTGCTCACCTTCTCATGCAACGCAAGCGCATCAAACAGAGCCTGCGCACCACTACCCAACCGCCCCGCATAAGACCCCAAATCAGCAAGCAGAGGATCAATCGAAGCCAACGTTGCTTCCCAGGCGGCATCATCGGGATATATAGGAGACAGGTCCCACCTGTACCTATCCGCTATTTCAGCACGCCCCGACACCATTGCAACCACTTCTGTTCTCCACTAACCTGTAAGTCTGGTAAAGTAAACGTCCCAAATAAAAAAGCCTCTCAATGAGAGGCGCACCTTTGCAACCATGCCGAATCCTTCCCATCGGGCTGGGTGGGGCACCGCGCTTGGCCGGTTGCCGGGCAGGTCATAGAGCCAGTTCTCTCTCTGCCACTCTCGATTTGTATTTACTTATCGCCCAGTCTACACCACTTACACAATGAGTGTCAAGCCTTTTGGGGATTAGGGATTAGCAGCCTTGAACCTTGAACCAATGCGCCAACCCCTAATCCCTAATCCCTAATCCCTAACTACTCATTGCTCATTCCCCGCTCCTATGATATATTCTTGAGACATACTTTCTACGAAAGGACACACATGAGCAAACGGAAAAGTTCCCAGAAACTGCGCGGACCGAGCAGACCCGTAGACCCACGTTACGTCCCTGGCCGTCCGGCACGTCGAGGCCCGGATAACTTCGGCCTCGGCCTGATTGCGGTCAGCCTGGCAGCCGCGATAGTCATCATCCTCTTCATCGCCACCCAGCGCGGCCCATCCACTGTCACCCCCATCACCACCGATCCGGTCGCATCCATCACCCAGACCTCGATAGCCTTCAACAGCCTGGCAACTACCCTCCCGCATGCCACCCCTCAAGAGGCAATAGCGCTCCTGAATGCCAACAACGCTAAGTTTATAGACGTGCGGGTGAATACCGAATACGTCAAGCAGCACGTAAAAGGAGCGGTCAACATCCCATACACGGATGCCCAACAGCGGATCGGCGAGATACCGAAGGAAGGCAACGTAATCCTCTACTGCCAATGACCGAACGACGAAGAAAGCGCCAGTGTGGCGCTATCACTCCGGGCGAGCGGTTACACAAACGTCAAGGTACTCAAAGGACCGTTGGCATTGAACGCATGGATGGCGGCGGGCGGCCCAACAGAGCCTTAGACGTATGAGGATTCGTTCATTCACAGTAGGCGCGGCCATGCCTCAAGACGATGCGGGCCGCGCTTCCTTAATAGACCTGCTGGGGACTTTCGCGCAAGCCAGTCGCGTCACTCTCGAAAAAACCGGCTTCACTGTACAGACCACCCGTCTCTCGACCCAACCCCTCGAACAGTGGCTTCCGACCGTTGAGGACGCCGTCAAGCAAGTAGCCCACCTGGGCAGTCAGGCCACCGCCCACGGCATCGATTACTGCTCCCTCGGCACCATCCAGGCCGCTCTCGATGAGGAGGACAGAACTGCACAACTCCAGGTCTTGATCCCCGACCTCCTCGCGGCAGCCGAAAACTGCTTCGCCAGCATCCAAGTCGGCGCACGTGACCAGAATGGCGGCGTCATCAACCTGGAAGCGGTCAAGGCGTCCGCTCGAATCATCCAGGCTCTATCTCGCAACACTCCCGACGGCTTCGGCAATCTGCGCTTCGCTGCGGCCTCCAACTGTCCTCCTCACATCCCTTTCTTCCCGGCTTCCTACTATGCGGAAAGCGACCACAACAACGGCGGTCCAGAGTTCGGTCTCGCGCTCGAAGCCGCGAACCTGGCAGTCACGGCGTTCACTGGCGCTGAAAACAACGAGCAAGCAAGACAAAACCTCCTCGCCCTTCTCATCGAGCATGGCACAAAAGCTGCCGAAGTCTGTGGAGCCATCAGCACCGAGCACGGCTTCACCTTCACCGGCCTCGACATTTCGATGGCCCCTTATCCTACGCCCGACCGCAGCATAGGACGCGCCCTGGAAATGCTGAATGGCGCGCCCCTCGGCAGCCCCGGCACACTCGCTTCCGCAGCTTTCTTCACCTCCATCCTGAAAGAAGCTGCCAGCGTTCTGCCAACCGTAGGCTACTCGGGCCTCATGCTCCCCGCCCTTGAAGACCAGACCCTCGCCGACCGAGCGGCGGAAGGCCTGATCAGCATCGACACCCTCCTCCTTCTCTCCGCAGTCTGCGGCCTCGGCCTCGACACAGTCCCCCTCCCCGGCGATGTAACCCTACCCCAGCTAGAGCGCATAATCCTCGATATGGCCTCCCTCGCCGTAAAGCTCGACAAGCCGCTCACCGCCCGCCTGATGCCCGTCCCCGGCCACAAAGCAGGCGACCCCGCCGAGTGGCCCGACTTCCCCTACTTCGCCAAAGGCAAAGTGATGCACGTAGCCGAGATAGCAGAAGGTAGCAGTTTCTTCGAGGGGAAACGATTGGTTTTCTAGGACTCTTCTAAATTGTGGAGCGCAACCCCGCTGGCCGTAGACCGTCTTATTTGCGGATCACCAATAGAGAGGATCTATTTATGGCAATCAAGAAGCAGCACTTTCTCGACCTGTTCGCAGTATTGCTAACTGCTATTCTCATCACGGCATGTGCATCTCCTCGCCAGAATACAGAGGCTTCTGGAAGTATGTCCAAGCCCGTTGCTACGTCTACATCTATGCCTGGGCCCCCATCATACGAGTACGAACTTGTACGTGAGCGCGACTTCGGTATGTGGAGTTATGGGACTACACGGAGTACCGTTGACCCACTTCACGCCTCTGTCAACTATAAACACGACTCAGTAACAGACCTGCAAGCGTACGTGGAAGCGAACAGAGTAATGTCCGTACAGCTGATGCAGGTGATGAGCAAAGAGGACCCGGTATGGGTAAGCATAACCTTCAGGCAACCTCTGCAAAGTAGCGAGCAGTATCAAGCTCAAGTGCCCGCCAGGTGCCAGGAGATATGGTCTATGCAAGTGGATGCTGGCGGCACTATGGGTATAGGCTCTAGTGGCTTTTCGCCAGAACCTTTAGACAAGGATACATTGGACGAGCGCCTGGAATGGGGAGGAGCAGGGGTGTTTGGGGTTGAATGCACGGTTCGCGTTGAGCAATTGCTGGAGATCGCAGCCGACCCGCTGGTGTTTCTGGTAGATGTCACGCCGACATGGGTGCGCCGCGACTTGGCAGAAGCAGGCATAGCTGGTGCGATGCAGGTTCCGGTGGGCGTTTATTATCCGTATGGATGGATGGAAAGGCTTGGCATGGTGCCTACCATGCCCGTACCCGTGGGCACAAGTATACCCTAGCTAGCGGTGCAGATAGTACGGGATTTAGAGTACCTAACAAAACCAACTGCAGGGGCGAACCTTGTGTTCGCCCGTGCCCATCGGCTGACCAACTTGCAGGGCGAACACGAGGTTCACCCCTCCGCCTCCACCCGTCCCCCGCTACTCCAAATACTCGAACAACTGCCTTATCTCCCCAACATCCTCCGTCATCCCAAGTGCCACCATCAGCTTGATCCGCGCCTTCTGCCCCGTCAGGTCCTCCCCAAAAATAACGCCCATGTTGTGCAACTGTTTCCCACCACCTTCATAAGCGTACGTATCGAGCGCCCTACCCTCTGGACATCGCGACACCAACACAACAGGCAGACCGGCATCTATCCACGCTTTGACCCCTGGCACCATCTCAGGCGGCACGTTCCCTCTCCCCATAGCCTCTATCACAAGTCCCCTGTTGCCCTGCTCCAAACTCCACAACAGCAGCGCGCTATCCATACCCGCATACACATGCACTAACTCTATTCGCGTCTCAATTCGTTCCGCCGCGAAAGTCTGCCTTACCATTGACCGTCGAAACATCACCACCGCATCGTCGTCCACGTTGCCAAGCGGACCAAGCTGCGGCGACCTGAATGCATCGAGGTTCGAGGTGTTCATCTTGATAGTATCCCGAGCCGCCAGCACTCGTCCATTAAATACGACCAGCGCGCCCGTACCCGCTACCTCTTCACACGATGCCACGCGCACCGACGCCAATATATTCCGAGGCCCATCCGCACCCACCTCGGAGTTGTTGCGCATCGCAGCCGTGAAAACCAGCGCCTTCGGGCTATCAACCAGCAAGTCGGCCATGTACGCCGTCTCTTCGAGGGCATCGGTGCCGTGCGTAACCACTACCCCTACCACATCCTTCCGCTCCAGCGTATCCCGTATCACCACACAAAGCTTGAACATCCTGTCCGGCGTCAGGTGGCACGAAGGCACGTTGGCAAACTCGACAAGCTCAACCCTCGCCACATCATCGAGGCCCGGCACCAACCTCATAAGCTCATCCCCACTCACCGCGGGCACAGCCCCGCCCAAACGCGCATCGTAGCGCATCGAGATAGTCCCACCCGTAGTGATAATCGCAATCTTAGGCAGCAAAATAACCCCTCCCAATAAGATGTCCCCCGATTATAGCATGAGCCTTATCTATGTTGACCCCACCCCCTCGATTGCCTATACTTCGGACATGTGCGGTATCTTCGGCATCTGGCATCACGACGGCAAGCCCCTTGACTTGCTGGCTCTCAAGCGTGCCACGACCGTGCTCGCACACCGAGGCCCGGACGACGAAGGCTATCTGCTGGTAAATACTCGATCCGGGCGAGCCGAATTGTGCGGCGGCGAAAGCACAGCCCCCCAATTGAAACTACCCCGGCTTGAGGAGTTCCTCGACGCCCACTTCGACATGGCATTCGGCTTTCGCCGCCTCTCTATCATCGACCTCTCACCCGCAGGCCACCAGCCGATGCGCTCCCCCGATGGTCGGTACTGGCTCCTCTACAATGGTGAAGTCTATAACTACCTTGAGTTGCGGACAGAGCTTGCGTCTAGGGGCCACTATTTCCGTACGGATTGCGACAGCGAGGTGCTTCTGGCCGCCTATACAGAGTGGGGGCCCGCCTGTCTTGCGCGCTTCAATGGCATGTGGGCTTTCGCTATTTGGGACAACATCGAGCGCCGCCTGTTCATAACGCGCGACCGTTTCGGCGTGAAGCCCCTCTACACCACGCGCATACCCGGCCAGGCATTCTACTTCGCCTCCGAAATCAAGGCATTGCTCGCGGCGAACGCTGTACCTTTTCGCCCTTCCC
>JBBRVL010000077.1:0-12549 GCA_038246925.1 Chloroflexia bacterium | reverse complement strand
TGTCCATAAAAGAGCGTGCTCTCGTTCTTCGGCGGCAATAGCAGGGTTGCCCGCTGCTTCCCACCCGGCAGCGATGGTATCTATGAACTCGCCATATTGTGTGGCATATATCCCCAGGTTGGAATGGCTGAGGCCGCCCACGTTCCACGCCTGGTAGAAGGGGTGCATCAGAAGGCATTTGCTTTCGATTATTGCGTCCAGGGTCTGCTTTCTCACGTTTGGCTCCTTTGTAATTATTTTGGATTTTGGATTACAAGGCTGCCGCCTGTGCGGTGATGCAGTGATAGAGAACGAGGCAATCCTGCGTGGCTATTGTAGATGATTGCCTGCCACGTTGCAACCAGCAGGCTCTTGACTGTGGATTTACACGAAGTCAAGCACTGTCTGCACGGCTTCGGCTTCACTGATCTCTTCGACAGAAGAGGGGAACGGGCGAGGCCCTCCCGCTATCACAGCCGACTCGAAAGCAAGTAAAGCTGCCTTGCGTGGCAGACCCCCGCCATAACCCGTCAGCTTCCCGTTCGCGCCTATTACCCGATGACACGGCACTATGATAGAGATAGGGTTGCGCCCATTGGCAAGACCGACAGCGCGCGAGGCATTCGGGTTCCCCAGGCGTCGGGCGAGTTCGCCATAGGAAATGGTTGAGCCAAATGGTATCGTCCTCAACTCTTCCCAAACGTTCCTTTGGAAGTCACTCCCGCGAGTTGCGAGGGGCAGATCAAACTCGGTGAGCTTGCCTGCAAAATAGGAGGTGAGTTGCTGCTTCGCTTCCCGGAACGGTACCGCTGTGTCATCCGCAATCCAACCGTCGCGTACATCCTCTCCATGTTTATGCTCAACCATATACAGCCCTGTAAGGCCTGTGCCATCAGAGGTGAGCAGCATCGGTCCAATAGGAGTGCCGAAGTAGGTATAGTACGTGGCGGAATCGTCAGGTTTGGTTCTCATGGACTGTAATTCACTTCTCCTTCTGACTGTTAGCTTTGTTAGCTTGCTTCAGTAAGAATACATGGTTCGCAGGTGACTTGTCTATCTGTTGGCCCACTGTAGGTGTACAGATTTGGTGTAGGGGCAACCCCCGTGGTTGCCCTATTTGGGTGACAAACCGGTCTACATACAGGGCAACCACGGGGGTTGCCCCTACACCGCGATTTCCTCTACCCCTAATCTGAACTTACCTTAGTTGCAGCGTTTGACCGGCTAATGTGCCTGCTCTATAATGGCATCAGGGCTTTTAGTAGAGCAACTGCTGGCCTGTTATGATTGCCCCCGCCTATCCTCACGCGCAGACTCCTAGCGTACGCAGCGTGCGTCAGGGGATGTAATTATTGGGCCGGAGGACGCTCCCTATGGAGGGATTCAACACCGAGTCGTTCGTGTCAGTGCTGGCTCTGGTCGGCGTTGTAATCATGGTGGCCGCGCTCATCTCAGGCCTGATCGAGCGCAGCAACTTTCCACAGGTAGCAGTCTTCCTCGCCCTGGGAGCAGTGCTCGGGCCGGCAGGTCTCGGCCTGCTCAATATTACCCTCGACTCTTCCGCGCTGCGTATAGTAGCCACCCTGAGCCTGGCGCTCGTGCTCTTTACGGATGCGGTCGGCCTCAACGTCAAAGAGGTACGAAAGCATGCGCGGCTGGCGCTTTTGGTGCTCGGCCCCGGCACCATGCTGTCGGCGGCGCTCATCGCGCTGGCGGGGTGGTGGCTGCTCGGCTTGCCGGTTGCCGCCGCTGTGGTAGTCGGCGCCGCGCTCGCCTCGACCGACCCGGTGCTGTTGCGCGGCCTGCTCCGCCGCCGGGACATTCCGAGCACCGCGCGCCAGGCCCTCAGGTTGGAAAGCGGCCTCAACGATGTTGTATTGCTGCCGGTGGTGCTGGTAGCGATGGTCTTCATGGGGCATACTTCCGAGTCGGGGGAGGTAAACTGGGCGCAGATGTTCCTCGACCTGTTCCTGTTGGGGCCGGGCGCGGGCATGGCCGTGGGGCTGCTCGGTGTAGCCACGCTCGATCTGGTGCGAAGGCGCATTGGAGTGAGGCGGGATTACGAGTCGCTTTATTCGCTTGGAGTAGCATTCGCGGCCTTCGCGTGCGCAGAGGCGCTGCACGGCAGCGGCTTCCTGGCAGCCTTCGCTGCGGGGCTTACGATAGCAGCACTCGATGTGGAGTTGTGCGATTGCTTCCTCGAGTACGGGGAAACCACGGCAGAAATGGCCCTCCTCTTCACCTTTGTGCTGTTCGGCAGTTCTCTCATTTGGAGCGGCCTTGAGATACTCACCTGGACTACGTTCATCTTCGCGGTGCTGGTGATCCTGATAAGGCCCGTAGCCTTTTTGCTCGCTCTAGCGGGGACTCGCCTAAGCCGCTATGACAGGTTCCTGATCTCCTGGTTCGGGCCGCGCGGATTGAGCACACTACTGCTGGTATTGCTGCCAGTATTTGCGGGCGTGGAAGGCAGCGCCCCTCTCTTCGCTATTTGCTCGCTGGTGGTGCTTCTGTCGGTGTTGCTGCACGGCGGCTCCCTCAGTCTAATTGGCAGGAACCGGACGGGGGGCGCAAGTTACATGGGACAGGTCGAGCAAAATCCACCTGCGGAGCCGGGAGAAGGTTACACAATAGGCTCAGGTGGACAGCCTGGCGCACCTCTTCCGTTGATGCCTGCACCCGCTCAGTCTAACGGGCGGCAGATAGAAGATGATGCATTACCTTCTAATTCTGAGCGAATATCAATAGTTGAGATGCGGAAGTTACAAGAATCAGGCGAGCAAGTGATAGTTGTGGATGCGCGTACCGAGCGTACGTATGACGACAGCGACTTTGCGGTGGTAGGCGCAGCGCGGATAGTGCCGTCCGCCGGAGATATAGTGGAGCAAGCGAAACAGCAGAAGTTACCCCGCGACGCCTGGCTGGCGATCTTCTGTGCCTGACGGAACGAAGCAACCAGCGCCCGTGTGGCGCAAGAACTGAAAAGGGCAGGCTGGCTAAACGCCCGCGCACTTACCGGCGGCTGGGCAGCCTGGCAGGCGGCTGGAATGCCTGTGGAGGCAAAGGTCGCGGCCTAGATGAGGACGCCACTCACACATTATGGAACTTTCTTATCTGCCTACCTCAAGTCGCAGCGCAGGCGCGTATTGCTGCTGATTCTGCTGCTGTTTGGTATCCTTGCCCTGGAATTAGCAAACCCGCTTATCTTGCGCGAGTTTATCGACAGCGCATTGGCGGGCGAGCCGTTGAGTGGGCTGTTCGTGCTGGCGGCGATGTTCCTCGGTGTAGCGATAACGATGCAGTTAGTCTCCGTAGCCGAGACCTATGTGGCCGAGAACGTCGGCCTTACCGCCACGAACAGGCTGCGCTCTGACCTCACTCTCCACGCCCTCAAGCTCGACCCTTCGTTCCACAGCGCCTATACCCCAGGCGAATTGATCGAGCGCGTCGATGGTGACGTGGCGACGCTAGGTAACTTCTTTTCGCGGTTCGTGGTGCATCTGCTCGGTAACGCCATACTGATGGTGGGCGTGCTGGTGATGCTTTTCAGCATAGACTGGCGGGTGGGGCTTTCCCTTACTCTCTTCACACTTGCGGCGCTTGCCCTTGTGAACCGCCTGCGCGACTTCGCGGTGCCTCATTGGAAATTAGCCAGACAGTCGAAGGCCGACCTGTTTGGCTTCCTGGAAGAGCGGCTGTCGGCCACGGAGGACCTGCGCTCCAGCGGCGCCACCGACCACGCGATGAGGAAACTGTACGAGCGGTCGCGTGAAGTGCTGCGGAGGGAGCGCAGGGCGGCGCTCATAGGCACGACTTCGGGCAGCGTCACTATCGTCCTCTTTACTATGGCTACCGCCGTGGCGCTGGCGTTGGGTGTATCGCTATTTCAGGCAGGGGCTATTTCGCTCGGTACGGTTTACCTCATCTTCAGTTTCACAGAAGCGTTACGCCGCCCCATCGACCAGATAACCCGCCAGCTTCAGGACTTACAGCAAGCAGGCGCGAGCATCAGCCGAGTCAGTGACCTGCTGCAAATGCGAAGCAGCATCGTTGATGGCACCGGCCCGGACATACCGTCGGGAGCGTTGACGGTCGAGTTCGAGGGTGTCACCTTCGGGTATAACCCCGACGAGCCTGTGCTGCGTGATGTCTCTTTCTCCCTCCAGCCGGGCACCATACTCGGCGTGCTAGGCCGCACGGGTAGCGGCAAGACCACACTTACACGCCTCCTTTTCCGCCTGTACGATCCAGTCGAGGGGGCTATCCGGCTAGGGGGTGTGGACCTGAGAGATACACGCCTTGCCGGGGTGCGGCGGTCGGTCGGTATGGTCACGCAAGATATACACCTCTTCAACGCAAGCCTGCGCGACAACCTTACCTTCTTTGACAAGAGCATACCTGACGCCGCGATCCTGGAGGTGCTGGACGACCTGGGGTTGGGCGAGTGGTACGGGTTGCTGCCGAATGGGCTTGACACCATCTTCGCGCCGGGCGGCAGCGGCATCTCGGCGGGGCAGGCACAACTGGTGGCGTTCGCTCGCGTCTTCCTGAAAGACCCCGGCCTGGTGATACTGGACGAGGCATCTTCCCGCCTCGACCCGGCAACAGAGCGGCAGGTAGAGCGCGCTGTGGACAAACTCCTGCGTGGGCGCACGGCTATCATCATCGCGCATCGCCTGGGGACCGTGCAGCGCGCCGACAACATCCTGATATTTGAAGGCGGATGCGTGGTGGAGTACGGCGAGCGCAAAATGCTGGCTGCCGACCCGCATTCCAGTTTCGCAAGGCTGACACGAACCGGACTGGAGGATTTGCTCGCATGACGGCACCAGAGGTCCACGACTCCAAGACCGGCACGCACCACTGGCGCTATATCTGGAGTCTCATACGCTTCCGGCCTGGAATATACCTGTTGAGCGGCCTGTTCGCCAGCGTGATGTTCTATGTCTTCCCACTGGTGCCGGGCCTCATCGTGCAGCAGGTATTCAATGCGATTACGGGCAACGCACCCGCCGGGCTTGGACTATGGACCTTGATAGCCTTACTGGTAGGCGCTTCGCTGGTGCGGGTGTCAGCGCTCTTTGCCGCTACAGCCGCCGAGATGACGCTGCACAACACTACGGCTGCCTTGCTTCGGCGCAACGTTTTCGACCATATCTTGCACAGGCCAGGTGCGCGCTCATTGCCTGCCTCGGCGGGGGAGGCTATCAGCCGTTTCCGCGATGACGTGGATATCATATCCAGGTTCCTCGGCTGGACGCTCGACCCGGTCGGGCAGGTCGTAGTGACAGGCATCGCAGTGGTGATACTGGCGAGCATCGACCCCTGGATAACGCTCACCGTGGTGCTTCCGCTGGCGGTGGTGCTGGTAGTGGTGAACATCGCCTCGAAGCGCATCCAGAAGTACCGCAGGGTACACCAGCAGTCTATCGGCAACGTGACGGGGCTGCTGGGCGAGGTGTTCGGGGCTGCTCAGGCGGTGAAAGTAGCCAGCGCCGAGGAAAACGTGGTTGCCTACTTCCAGATGCTCAACGAAGCGCGGCGCAAAGCCACCCTGACCGATCTCCTCTACACGCAACTGCTCTCGTCCATATCATACAACGCAGCCAATCTCGGCACAGGAATGCTGCTTTTGATCGGGGCTGAGTCGATGCGCTCCGGCAGTTTCACGGTAGGCGATTTCGCGCTGTTCGTGTCGTACCTCGGCTGGCTCACGCAGATAACGAGCATGTTCGGTAACTTCCTGACGCAGTACAGGCAGATGGGCGTATCTATCGACCGGCTCGTTACCCTCCTGCAAGGCACTACGCCTGACATGCTCGTGAAGCACTCGCCCGTCCATCTGCGCGGACCGATGCCTGTTATCCCATACACGCCCAAGACCGAAGAAGACATGCTTCACACCCTGGAAGTAGAAGGCTTGACCTACATCTATCCAGACTCGGGTGGCGGGATCAAAGAGATCAACCTTTGCCTGAAAAGAGGCACTCTCACGGTGGTGACCGGGCGCGTCGGCTCAGGAAAGACGACGTTACTGCGTGTGCTGCTCGGCCTGCTGCCCAAAGATGAAGGAACAATCAAATGGAACGGGCAGGTGGTAGACGATCCGGCCACTTTCTTTGTGCCTCCACGCAGCGCCTACACACCCCAGGTGCCCAGGCTCTTCAGCGAGACCCTCAAAGAGAACATCCTGCTCGGCCTGCCGGAGGAAAAGGTGAACCTGGAAAGGGCAGTCGAATCGGCGGTGCTTAACCGTGACGTTGAAGAGCTAGAAAACGGGTTGGATACACGCATCGGCCCGCGCGGGGTAAAGCTGTCGGGCGGACAGGTGCAACGGAGCGCGGCTGCCCGTATGTTCGTGCGCGATGCCGAGCTGATGCTGGTAGACGATCTGTCTAGCGCGCTTGATGTTGAAACCGAGCAAGCTTTGTGGGAGGGCATAAACGCGAGGGGCAGCGCTACCTTCCTGGCCGTATCCCACCGCAGACCGGCCCTGTACCGTGCCGACCACATAATTGTGCTGAAGGACGGCAAAATAGAGGCCGAGGGCACGCTGGAAAACCTGCTTGCTACCTGCGAAGAGATGCAGTTGCTCTGGCGCGGGGAATTAGAGGCCGAACGAGAAGTCGCAGAGCCGGTTGAAGCCTGAATCTCACGGCTTAGACGAAATTGGAGAAGCAATGTCAGAACAGATAATAGACGAAGCGATAGAAGTGGCTGCGAAAGCTCACCAGGAACAGGTGCGTAAGGCATCGGACGTTCCGTATATATCACACCCGTTCGCCGTTGGGATTTTGCTGGCGAGAGCAGGCTGCGCGGATGAGATAGTAGCCGCCGGGATACTCCATGATACGTTCGAAGATACTTACGTCACCCTCGAATACATACGAGAGAAGTTCGGGGATAAGATAGCATCTATAGTAGAGGGCTGCTCGGAACCTGACAAGTCGGCAAGCTGGGAGGAACGCAAACGGCACACATTGGAGTACCTTCGCACCGCGCCGTGGGAAGTGCGAGTAGTGTCATGCGCTGACAAGCTGCATAATGCCCGCACCATCCTGGCAGCGCGAGAGGAGATGGGCGATAGGGTCTGGGAAAGGTTCAAGCGGGGGCGCAAAGAGCAAGAATGGTACTACCGTGGATTGCTGGAAAGTCTCTGTGGTGCCGATGCTGCTCAAGAATTACCGTTTTGCGTTCCTTTCAGGGAGGTGGTAGAGGAGCTATTCGCGGATCGAGTCGTTCTGCTATAATTTGCGCATCTCATATCGCGTACCTCAAGTAGATGCGAATAGGCGGTTGAGATATATAGCTGAACAAAGGGTAATCGCCTGGATAGAAATATGACTGCTGACGAGCTTATCCAATATCTCTCCTGGGCAATCTACGTTGTCATCTTTGTCAACGTAACTGTAAACGCGTTTCGGCGACCGCTGCCGGCCAATATAGATATTGCGCTCTACTTCACTGCATTTGCCGTAGTTATAGCGCTGACCGTGATTACACGGATCGGCAGCGTGCCAGCAACTGACCCCCTGCTGGGCGCTATACTGATCTCGTTCGTGCTATCGCTGGCCTATCTACTGGTGCGTCTGGTTGAGGACTTCTCTAAAGTGCCTCGCTGGATAAAGCTGCTCTCGGAAGTCTCCCTGGTCGTGCTGATAATCAGCGCGTTCGTCTACAGCCCACCTCGCCCCACATGGCTTTCATTGCTCATGATCTTACACCTGGTCGGCTTCCTGATATACACCATTGTAGCGTTCCTACGCGAGTCGAAGCGGTCGAGCGGGGTGACCAAGCGGCGTATGGCTGCCGTGGCAGCAGGCTCCATCTTTCTTTGCGTTGATTTTATCGTCGCAGGGTTCGGGGTTGCGCTGCCGGAGGAGTATACTACCACCATACAAGCAATAACGGATACCCTGGGCCTGGCTTCAGCCATCAGCTATTACTTCGGATTTGTCACGCCGAGCTTACTGAGACGCGCCTGGCAAGAACCAGAGCTGCGTGCCTTCCTGGGAAGAGCGGCCAGCCTGCCTCGCCTGCCGAATACTACAGCAATCATCGAAGAGATGCAGCGTGGGGCAGCAAACGCCGTAGGCGCGCCTAATGCTCGTATTGGGCTGTGGGACGATGATAAGAAAGTATTGCGCTTTAGCCTGGATGAAGTAGAGACAGAGCTAGCCCCGGCTATGAACCTCACCACGGGCCGGGCATTCCTCACTCAGAAAGCTACATTTACCCCTGATATAGCTCGCGACAACCCACTATATGCGGATGCAGCGAAGGCTAACAATGCAACAGCTATACTGGCTGCGCCTATCACGGCCGGGGAGAAGCGGCTCGGCGTGCTTATAGCATATGCGCCTCACGCTCCAATCTTCGCGGATGAAGACCTGGCGCTCGTGCAGCTTTTGGCCGACCAGGCGGCGGTAATCCTGGAAAGTCGCGCCCTGATAGACGAAGCAGCCCGCGTGCGCGCCCACGAGGAGGTAGCCCTCCTGAAGGACGATTTTCTATCAGCGGCAGCGCACGACTTAAAGACACCTCTCACAACCCTCGTGGCCCATACCCAGCTTCTTGAGCGCCGGGCGCTTCGTACTCCCGATGCGCCTGTAGACCTGGCAAGCATACAGAAGCTGGGCAAAGAAGTGCAGCGCCTGCGGACCCTCGTTATGGAATTGCTCGAGGCCGCGAGTGCTGAGCAAGGCAAACTGATCGGCAAGAAAGAAGAAACCTATATTGTGGCACTCGCGCAGGAGATTTGCGCGCGCCATCATTCGGCGCGCCACCCATGCCTGGTAGAAGCGCAAGAGCCGGTGGTTGGGCAGTATGACCCTATCAGAATCTTCCAGTTGGTCGAGAACCTGGTAGAAAACGCCGTCAAATACAGCCCGGATGGCGGGGACGTGCGTATTAAACTGTGGCACGATACTGGCTGTAATCACCTGACTGTCACCGACAGCGGCATTGGTATCTCGCGTGAAGACCTCAAGCATGTATTTGAGCGCTTCCACCGGGGCAGCAATGTTGATGACAGAAGATTCGCCGGTATGGGGCTGGGCCTGTTCATCTGCCGTGGTATAGCTGAACAGCACGGCGGAACTATATCGGCCACAAGCGCGCCTGGACAAGGCAGCACATTCCATGTGGAGCTACCAGCCGATGCGCTACGCGAATTATGAATTATGAGTTTTGAATTATGAGTTTTGAATTGAATAGTTCCCGTCTAATTCACAATTCATAATTCAGACAAGAGGGTAATCGCTTATGACAGACGGACGTCCAATTCTCGTCGTCGATGATGATCCCGATATCTTGTCCACTATTTCCGACATTCTGGAGTTTGAAGGTTACCCGGTCGAGAAAGCGCGTAATGGAGAGGAAGGGCTGAAGGTCATTGATAGGATACGGCCCTGGCTGGTATTGCTCGATATGAGGATGCCTGTGCTCAACGGCTGGGATTTCGCCCGCATACTGAAAGAACGAGAAATAAATCTGCCGATACTGGTGATAACAGCCGCCCAGGATGCGCAGCGATGGGCGCAGGAGATAGGCGCGGAGGGCTTCGTCGCCAAGCCGTTTGACCTGGCCGATCTGCTGTTTGCTATAGAGAGACAGAAGGGTATACAAGGGACCGGCCCTCTGAACTAAGATCGCGTATTACCTCCCCCCGCTTCGCTCATGCCCCCTCTTTGCCGCGCTTGGGGCTAACATCTATCCCGAACTGGCGCAGCCACGATAGGTCAAGTGACCACTCGTGGTTGGAGCGGCGCGACCACTGCTCGAACTGCATCTCCAGGTATAGCTCAACATCGTCCATGCTCCAGCCATTCACACGGGCCAGGTGAGCACGGGCCTGTCCTACTCTCCCCACAGTTGATGCATACCCCATATGTTTGGCCTCGTGGCAGGCCGGGCAGAGCGCGATTAAACCGGATAGACGCTGCACCAGACGCTCATCGTCGTACTCCCACACCTCATGGCATTCCACAGGGTGCGCCGTACCTTTCCCTCCGCACACCTCGCATCGGTTGCCGGCCCGCTCGTAGACGGAGCGCCTCAGGCGCTCCCACTCATCTTTGCTCAACTCAGAGCGCAGGTTGGAGAACCAGCAAGTGCGAGGCACAAGCTCTACAGTGAGTAGAGTGCGGGGTAGAAGCAGCTCGCCATCTTCTCCCGCTTCTACTTCGGGGGTGATCAAACGCAGGGCAGACATGTCAGAGGGGTCGGGAGCATCACCAACCAGCCCGGCAACCTGCAATTCCTGTAACTCCCTCAGCAGCCCTTTCTGGCGACACAGGTGATAAAGCCACCCTTCCTTGTAGTCGCGCTTTTGCCTTAGTTTCTCCAGTCCTAACACCTGCTGATGCCGCGCGTTCAGATCGATGTCCATGATAGAATTATATCGCATCCAGGTTGCCTCATATGCCCTGTCAAGGGCATGAATTCCGCTCACATCCCGGTACGTATGGAGACGTTCTCGACTGGTAGCAGGACCAATATCTGAGATCCAATTCCATACGCACCCGCATCTCGGTACGATGCCCGAAGACGCCGCTAACCGCGCACAGTTCGCCCTGTAGGATGTTGTTCCCAGGTGCGAAGGTAGTCGTGATGGTTTGCACTTGCTCCTCTCTAAATTGACCATTTTGGTCCCTACTCTCAAGGTGTAGGGTCAGCCGGTAGTCCGGGACGCTGCATACCCCACTATTCGCTACCAGGGCAGACCAATGGAAGCGCCGGTCTCCACCGCAGCTACCATCCAGGACCACGATTGAAATGTGGCATGGTCCACAGGTGTCAGGCGTGGGGCTGGCCGTCCGGGTGGGTGTACGACTAGGCGCTGCTGTACCGGCCGGAGTTGCTGTCCTGGTTGCGGATCCACACGCGGGGAGAAATGTTACATCATCGAACTTGATGCCTGTTGTCGCGTAATTGAAGGGGCCGCCGTCATTGTGTTGGAATGCCTCAAAATAAAGGCGAATCGCACCGCCGTTGGACGGCCCTATGCTATATCTGAGTTCCCGCCACTCGGGGGTGTCCCTGAGCTGCTCTAGCAAGATAGCGCCAGGCTGACCTTGCGTATTGGCCAGATAGATCCGCTGGCGGCCGCGCCCCGAGGATGATGTATGGAGCTGATACCAGAAGCTGAGGGTTCCGCCGGCCGGTGGCAGCTCGAATTGCTGGTAGAGAGAGCTAAACCTGTTTCCGCTGACCCTCGGATCGCCCGGGAAACTTCCTACGGTGGCGGCATAATTTCCTGAATGGGCCCCGCCCCGGATACCCGGCTGCGGTGGCTCTCGGTCTATTACCCAGGACATAAACCCCTGCTCGAATCCTCCATTTTGTATAGGATCGGGTTGAGAGCATACAGTGGGAGAAGGTGAGGGAGTAGGCGTTGAGGATGCTGCCGCCGTTCCTGTTGAGGAGGCCGTTGCGGTTGCGGTATCGGTAGCCGTCTCGGTAGCCGCCGTTGTACTGGTCGGGCTATTTGTGGCCGTCTCCGTGGCCGTCTCCGTGGCCGTCTCCGTAGCGGTCATCGTGCTGGTCGGGCTATTTGTGGCTGTAGAGCTTGCTGTAGACGTTGGGCTGCTGGTTGCCGTAAAGGTAGCCGTAAAGGGTACTTCCGTTTCGGTCGATGTAGGCGTAAGCGTAAAGGTAGGCGGCTCCGGGGATGCAGTGTTCGTTGCCGGTAAGGTGGAGGTTCCCGAAGGTGTGGCGGTAGCAATTGGGGCGGAGGGCATCAGCAGGAACGCTCGGCGCACTCCATTGTGCATCCCCTCACCCACTATTTGCCCACTATCGTTTATGCCATAGGCTATCTGCAGGTCCCACCCTGAACCGGAGGGAACAAGAGTGTTGAGGTCAACCACTGCTCCAGCGCGCCACAGTAGAGCATGTCCTATGCCCGCGATGGTGCCCTCTCCTGCCACATCTCCCAGATTATTGATGGCCCATGCGCGGCTGCTGGTATTGCCCCCGGGCAGGGTCCCCAAGTCCTGCATTGCGCCGTTTTGCCACAGGAAAGCGTGACGCGTCCCGGCGTTGTTTATGGCCGACTCCCCTACTATCTGTGTTTGATCGTTGATGGCACTTGCCGAGCTTTGCGCTCCGCCGGGCAGGGTACCAAGCTCCCGCTTCCCACCCGCTTGAGTCCAGAGAAAGGCATTACAAGCCGTGCCTACTACCTGACCGAGATTATTGATACCATTAGCCCCACTGTTGCAGTAGCCGAAGCCCGGAGCGGCGGCAATGTCGTTGAAGACGCCTTCTTGCCATACGAATGCGTGAATAACACCATGCGTGGAGGAGGAGCCTACTATCTGCCCTATGTCATTGATACCGTGTCCCTCACTGCCACTACCACTCGGCAGGGTACCGAGGTCCTGCATTGCGCCGTTTTGCCATAGGAAGGCATGGTTGCCGAAGGTGGAGCCGTTGGAGCGTCCCACCACCCCACCTGCACTATTGACACCCCAGGCGCTACTGCCACTACCACCCGGCAGGGTACCGAGGTCCTGCATTGCGCCGTTTTGCCACAGGAAAGCATGGGTCTGAGCGCTGGCGGTGGTG
>JBBRVL010000076.1:0-12626 GCA_038246925.1 Chloroflexia bacterium | reverse complement strand
GGTGGCGGGGTCGTCGAGCCTGCTATACCAATCCGCGCCGAGATATTTTGTATAGAAGTCAAAAAGCTCGGGGGCGAGCCACGTGCCGGTATGCACGCCGTTGGTGATCGCCTCTATAGGCACCTGGTCTACCGGCCTGTCGGGCCAGAGCCAGTGCCACATGTTACGCGAGACGCGCCCGTGCAGCTTGCTCACGCCGTTGCGGTGGTCCGATCCTTTGAGGGCGAGCGCGGTCATGCTAAAAAGGGGTTTTGTATTCGGATCGGGGATCGGGGATCGGGGATCGGGGGTTTTGTATTCGGGTTGGGTGGCGAGGTTGAGGAACTGTTCGCGCCCGATACCTAGCTGGGGCCAGTAATCGGCGAAATATTTGTCGATCAAGTCGAAGGAGAAGGCATCGTTACCGGCGGCGACAGGGGTATGGGTGGTGAAGACAAGCATATGGGAGACATTCTCGAAAGCCTGGCTGAATGAAAGCTCTCCTTTGACGACCTGCTCGCGTACTAGCTCGAGCACCAGAAAGGCAGAATGGCCCTCGTTCATATGGAAGACGTGCGGCTCGATACCCATAGCGCGTAGAGCACGGACACCGCCAATACCGAGCACGACCTCCTGGGCCACGCGCATATCCTGGTCGCCGCCATAAAGACGGGCGGAAAGCTCACGGTCGGCGGGGGCGTTGGGGTGGATGTCGGTATCTAGCATGAATAGAGGGGAGCGCCCGACCTGAATAAGATATACCTTTGCGTAGATGATACGGCCGGGCAACTGCACTTCGATGATGACTTCACTGCCGTCGGGGGTGATGGCGGGAAGAGCGGGGGCGTCATCGAAATCGAGGTGGGTATATATGGCTTCCTGCCAGCCGTTGGCGTCGATTACCTGTCTGAAATAGCCCTGGGGGTAGAGAAAGCCGACAAAGATGATGGGGACGCCGAGGTCGGATGCGCCCTTTACGTGGTCGCCCGCGAGGACTCCGAGGCCACCTGAGTAAATCGGGAGTGATTCGTGGAGGCCGAATTCTGCCGAGAAGTACGCTACAGGCCCTTTCTTGCCGGGGTGGGCAGTGGAGAACCAGGTAGAAGCAGGAGCCATGTATTCGTCAAACTTGAGTAGCATAGAGTCGTACAAAGCGAGGTAAACTGGCTCCTGGGAGGCAGTTTCTAATGTGGCCTGGCGTACTTCGGTGAGGAATTTGACGGGGTTGTGGTAGACGATTTCCCAGAGGGGGGGGTCTATATCGTGAAAGAGGCGGAAACCATAAGGCTGCCAGGACCACCAGAGGTTATAGGCGAGGTCGTTTAGCCTGCCGATGCGCTCAGGGATAGGGCGGTATTGAATGGGCTGGATGAGGTTCAAGAAAAGTCCTCCGTAAGATAGGTGTTATGGCAAACTGAGAGGGGCAACGCCGAATTACGAATTACGAATTACGAATTACGAATTACGGGTTCACCGCAGAGACGCAGAGACGCAGAGTTTATTATTGTTTTGAATTACAAATTACGGGTTCACCGGGTTCACCGCAGAGAGGAGTTCGCTACGCTCATGACGCAGAGTTTATTATTGTTTTGAATTATGAATTAGACGGAAGAAATGAATTGGTAACTGGTAATTGGTAATTGGTAATTTCTAAGGAAGCGAACCCTCGCCCATTGTAAGCGAATAGCGCGAGCTTTTCCAGGGGAGTTACCTGGCTGGTTTGTGACAGTAGTTGAGAGGCGGTAACAGTCCTCCTATAGTGAAGCTAAGGTACAGTTCTTTTGTGCGCAGGGAGCAATTGGTAAGCGATTAGGAGCAGATGCATGGCACACAATACCATTAGGCTATTGATCCCTTTTGAATCGTTGGTAGGGGCCATTAGCGGTTTGAGCCTGGAGGATAAGGTTATGCTTTCGCAGCTACTTGAGGACTTGATAGCGCAAGGGCTAGCGCAAGAAGAGATTTGGGAACAGGACCCAACTGTTCAGGCAGATATCCAGGAAGCCCGTACCGCGTACCAAGCAGGTGATTACCTTAGTATTGATGAATACGTTGCCCAACGCGACACTAAAGCCTGATGGTGTAATTCATAATGCAAAACAATAAAACTCTTGGCGAGATGAGCGAAATGAACTATTGCTATCTCTGCGTCTTTGCGTTTCAAGCGTAATTCGTAATTCGTAATTCGTAATTCGTAATCCCTAATCCCTAATGCGAGCAAGGACGAGGCAGGCATTGATGCCACCGAAGCCGAAGGAATTAGAGAGGATTGTGTTGACGTGTTGGTGGCGGCCTGTGTGGGGGATGTAGTCGAGGTCGCATTCGGGGTCGGGGTGGTGCAGGTTGAGAGTAGGTGGGAGATAGTCGTTTTGCATAACGAGGCAGCTAATAGCTAGCTCAAATGCTCCCGTAGCGCCGAGGGCGTGCCCATGCATCGCCTTTGTGCTGCTTATCCCGACTTTGTAGGCGTCTTCGCCAAAGACGAGTTTGATCGAGGCGGTTTCCGTCTTGTCATTCAGGGGAGTAGAGGAGCCATGAGCGCTTATGTAATCTATCTCATGTGGTTGGAGGTGCGCCTGGCGGAGCGCCTCACGCATTGCTCTGACTGCCTGGGCGCCGTCCGGGCGAGGGGCAGTCATGTGGTGGGCGTCGGTTGTAGTGGCATACCCAACGATCTCGGCGTAAATAGTAGCTCCTCTTGCTTGAGCGTGTCCATACTCTTCCAGGGTGAGCACGGCGGACCCTTCGCCCATGACGAACCCATCGCGCATCGCGTCAAAGGGGCGAGAAGCGCACTGAGGTTCATCGTTTGAGTTACTCGACATAGCGCGGATTATGTCGAACGCGCCGAACACCAGAGGAGCAAGAGGGGCCTCGGCGCCACCGGCAAGCATCACGACAGCGCGGCCTGATTTGATCAGCCTGTACGCCTCGCCTACCGCCACGGTGCCCGCCGCGCAAGAGTTGGCGTTTGTCTGGTTTGGGCCGTGCAGTCCCATCTCCATCGAAATATTGCACGAAGCTGCGGATCCAAAAACGGTCAGGGCTAGGATAGTATTGACAGCGCGTAACCCCCCACCCACGAAAGCCGTATGCTGACCTTCGGCGAAACTCAGGCCCCCGAGTGCGCTGCCCATGTAGACGCCTGTCACTTCCGACTCCCTGGAGCTAAGGCACAGGCCCGAGTCGAGGACGGCTTGCTGGGCGGCGGCAATTGCGAACTGAGAGTAACGGTCAAGACGACGGGCACGTTGCGCCGGTATGTGGTCAAGCGGGTCGAAGTCGTCGACCTGGGCTGCGACCTGCGAGCGGTATCCTTCGGTGTCGAATCTGTCGATGCGCCTGACGGCGGACCGCCCTGATAGCACGCCCTGCCATAGGCCATGCTTTCCAGAGCCGAGCGGCGTAATCGCACCTATTCCCGTGATAACGACCCGCCTCGGGTTCTGTGCTCTGCTTGTCAATATAATATCCTGTTCTAGCGCGCCCACGTGATAAACGGGTTATTAGTTGTTGGTTATTAGTTGTTGGTTGATGAGCGTAGCGAACTATCGTTAGTCGTTGGTGATTAATTGGGCACGAAATGAAATAGTCGAAGCAATACTAACAATAGTTCGCTACGCTCATCAACTAACAACTAATAACCCGCCCGTTCAGCAAGCATCTTGATTCGTTTCAACGTCTTGCCCGCGATGTATTCGATGAATAACTTGCCAACTATAAGGTCAATGCCCTTCTTGCCAAGCAATCTTACAGGGAATGGCGGCTTGTGGAGATGGTGAGTTATCTTTACTACAACATCTCCACGATTAGGATGCGGCTCAAAAGTCCAGGCAACATCCATGCCGCGTACCAGGCCCCCCGTGTGGTGGAAGACAATAGTGCCCGGTATCCCTTCATTTCCTTCTATGACGATCAGAACTGCCGTCCATGTAACCGGGATAAAATCACGCCACGCCGACATCCTGAGCAGCTTGCGGCTCCTTCCACCCTTTAGCACCCGCACGTACCTGTAATGCGGTAAAATACGCCCCCACTCCTCAACTTTTGCGGCAAGAGGAAATATGCGGTCGTAAGGCGCTTTTATCGTGATTGAGGTGGTACTGTTCATAGTGCAACCAATGTTGAATTAGGAGTTTTGAATTATGGATTAGCTATCAGCTATCAGCTATCAGCTATCAGCTATCAGCTATCAGCTACTAATCCCCAATCCCCAATCCCTAATCCCTAATCCCTAATCCCTACTTCAGGGGCGCAGCAACGACCACAAATATCGGGGTGTGAGTGCCCTTCGAGGGTCCGAGAAATCTCCGAGCACGCCGGTCAAGATGGCGAGCGTGCTATCGCGCCTGGCAAGCCTCGCCGTTACATAATCCATGCCTGCGGGCAGACCTACGAAAGTCTGCACCAGACGGCATACCATCTCCTTGGCCGCGAACTCCCGCCTGCGAAGCAGACTGTACTTGCGTAACGAACGTGCCGAGAGGTCATTACTCTCAAGCGCCGAGGTTGCCACTTCGGCTGCAAGCTCTGCGCCACGCAACGCCTTGTAGACACCCTCACCTGTGAACGGGTCGAAGAAGCCCGCCGCATCGCCTACCAACAAAAAGCCGTGGCCGGAAGACCGCTTTACCCTTGCGCCGATGGGGCCAACACCTCTTACAGACGAGACGCGTTCTGCCCCCTCCAGGCAGGTCTGCACCCCTGGGAACGACTGGGCAAGGGTCTCGAAGCGCTCGGCAGAACTCTTCCCCTTAAGCCGTTGTGCCCTGTCAACCGGCATCACCAATCCTACGTTGAGCACGCCCCCCGATTGGGGAGCAAGGCCCGCATAGGAATTTGCTAAAACGTGCATCTCACCCCAGTCGTCCAATCCATTGTACCCTGTATAGTGTGCCACCATGCCGAGGTTGCGAGGCCAGCGTAAGGGTGCGCTCAGGCCGAGGCTCCGCACGACGACCGAGTGTATCCCGTCCGCGCCGACCACCAGTCGGGCAGTTTCCTCCTGAACTTCACCGTTCTTGCGCCTGAGTAGAACCCCACTCGCTTTGCCGTCACGCATCGTTACAGCTTCGACCTTAGCTCCCTCATGTACGTCCACGCCAGACCGACGTGCATGATCTACCAGAACGGCATCCAATATGCGGCGGGGGGTGGCGAGCACATGCGGCCCATCAGGCTGGCCCGCGCTGTAGTCCATGCTGAACATGCGCCCGGAGGGGCTGATCACGCGCATCACGGGCAGTCTACGCGTACCCGATGCCATTACAGCCTCGAAAGCGCCAAGCCGCTTCAAGACATTCTCGGTTTCGGGACTCGTGTACTCCCCACACGCCTTGTCACGAGGGAAGCGCGCCTTGTCAAGCAGAAGGACCGAGAAGCCTCGTCTAGCCAGGAGGGCGGCCGTAGCCGAACCACCTGGCCCTGCTCCAACCACTATGACGTCATGGGTTGTCATCGCCCGCCATCCCTTTCGGGAATTATGAATTATGAGTTCGGGTGCCCTCTGGGCGATTATGAATAGCTTCAGTCTAATTCACAATTCACAATTCATAATTCACAATTCATAATTCAATCTTGCCCACGCCCAACTAATGCTGTACGCCAGAAGGGGTGTTTGTGGACGACCCCCTCGACTCCTACCATCTTAGACATGCGGCGAAGCTCGGCGGGCGTGAAAGCTCTGAGTACCGAAGCTGGGCCGTCGTGCCGGGTCAGCCTGTTACTTGTTGTTACGTGGGTAAGTAACAGGGCCATGTACAATGCTCCCCGCGAGCGGTAGATGTCGTTGATAATAAACCCGATGCGAGCCAGGGTCTTCATCTCTCCTAGAGCGCGCACTGCCTGACGCAGATTAAGGTGGTGGAAGGCCAGCGAGCAGATTACGACATCGAAGGAGCCTTGAGCAAAAGGTACATCTGCGGCATCGCAAACCACATAGTCTACTTTTTCTCCGAAGCCCGCACCTTCTATACGCCTTCTAGCTACCTCTAGGATTTCGGGGCTGATATCGGATATAACGAATGAGATGTCACGTCTCTCTCGTCTGGCCCAGCGGCACAATTCTTCCGGGATGTCGCCTGAGCCTGTCGCAACGTCGAGGATGCGTAACGGCCTGTCGCGCGGGGTCTCTTTAAGCATCCGTTTCAAGTGATGCTTTACTACCCATGTACCCAGCCCAAAGATGTTGGCGCGCCTTATGTCCCGTAGCGTGGTCCGAAGATCATGCTCGCTCACACCCACGACGCTATCAAGTAGCTCAGGCACGTCCTGGTATCGCGGGGTGGAGAAGATACGCATAGTCTTAGAATTACGAATTACGGGTTCACCGGGTTCACCGCAGAGACGCAGAGACGCAGAGTTTTATTATTGTTTTGAATTACGAGCTAGAACGAACGGCTTCAATTCGTAATTCGTAATTCGTAATTGGTTTACAGTTCAGGCCAGAGGGCACCCGAACTCATAATTACAAACGTTGGTCGTCCAGCCATGCTTTTACGAGCCTGATCGCGTCTGCTTTATCATTACGCGCTAAACGGCCACTCCGGACTTCTTCAAGGAGATAACTTTTGACAGAAGCGATCCAGGGGCCAGGTTCCTTGCGCGCCAGAGCGACTATTTCGTGGCCGTCCAGGGGCGATACCGGCTTGTTCAGGGCTGCCTGCCCTGCCTCTCTATCAGCACGTAGGAGCCTTTCCCTGTGCGCTTCAAGCTGGTCGAGCACCCACAAACCACGATCTATCGGCTCAGGCAGATACCCTCGGAGGTCGGCGCGAGCCAGGGCCATCTGGTCATGCCATGCTTCCTCACCTGTACTCTCCTCAACGTCATCGCACAGCCTGCGAACAGCAGAGTCCGACCATTCACTATTATATGAAATCGGCCTCATGTGATTGCGAACGAGACTCTGTACCCTTGAAATGAGCGCCGTGTCGTCAACAAAGTCGAGCATTATTTCAGGCACCATCTCCACGCCGATACGGTCGTGCTCGAAGAAGCGGGAGCGCCCCTCCGGCGTTTCGATGAAAGTAGGAGCTTTGGCTATATCGTGAAGTAAAGCGGCCCAGCGACGGACGGGTGTTGCCTCTATGGCATCCACTACTTTCAGCGTGTGGATGAAAGCATCGTCACGGTGAGCGGGCAATTGGGTTATGCCACGCAACGCATCCAGGTCTGGAATAAGAGAGCGCAAACGCCCTTCGACTGCCCAGCGCGCCAGGCTGTCCGAAGGGCGTTCAGACATCAATGCATCTGTAAACTCACGCGCTGTAAGCGGTGGGTAGTCTACAGGTTGTCTCTTCCTGCCGAGCCAGGAAAACATGTCGTTTGATTTTGAATTACAACGAAACCGTCAAGATTATGAATTAGAAAGAGAGCCTGGCAATTCATAAGTCAAAACTTATAATTCACAATTCCAACGTAGGAGGCTTACTTATTCTCCAAGAGCGCTACGCAGGCGGTCCTTGCCGGTAGCGCCTTCTTCATTGACTACCTCGGCCATGCAGTCGAGGACGAGGTCGCCGTAATCATCGATAAGAGCCTTGAGCACGCCCATAACAACGTATCGTCCGAAGTCCTGGTGGCTGAGGACCGGCGTATAGTAGTATGTGGAGGCCGAGGTATCCTGGTGGAGCAGGTTCTTCTTGGCAAGGCGACCCATGGTTGTCATGACTGTGGTATAGGCCACATCCTTCCTCTCTCGCAACGCCTTGTGGACTGCACTCACGGTTGTGGTGCCTTGCTCCCATACCACCTCCATGATCTCCCCTTCGAGAGGTCCAAGTACCTTCTTGGACTTGGAAGAAGCGGGGTTGAACCGGAATTTTATCTCGTTGATAGGGTCCGTTTTAGTGTCCATCGTATTCTCCTATTATTTACTTGCAGTATGCCACCTGGTTAAATGTCCCAGCGCCGCGTATCAAGGGAAGGACGGACACATAGGTCCACCTCTACGTCCCTCCGCCTGACCATTGTATCACCCTTTTCCAAACTATGCCAGCCTACAGCGAGTACTAATTCCAGCGCATATTAGCAAGTACGTATTACAACACGGTTTACGTTTCATCAGTATTGTCACCGAGGCCACGGGGGTCGGACGTACCGGCAATATCAGTACCGGCGCTTGCGTCTGTCTCTTCTGAGTTTATCAGCTTGGAGGAAGGAGGCGAATCGAGAGAGGCATCGCTGTTGTGCGAAGTCTCGGCGCTTGCGATAGACTCCTTGCTTTGCCCAATTCCTGGCCCGTAAGCAGGTCCTGCTTCATAGACATCGCGTGTACGGGGGTCTGACTGGGCGGGGGCCTCATCCTCCATCGAGCCTTCATACTTCTCCTGCACCGGCGTATCCGAGGAGTCATCAGGGCCGGAGGGGGTAGGTGTATCGTCCGAGCCACGCCCACCCATCTCATATGATGCTGAGTCGGGGGTCGAGCCTGCGAAGTCACCTGCTTCGTGCTCATCACGCACCTGGCTCGATCCCGTTCCGATAGTCGAACCGGATACTCCATAGCCGGTGGTAACGGGGGTGCCAGCAGTTCCGTAGGCTCCGGTCTCGGGGTCAATCGCGCCCTGGGTGCCCGTGACATTATTGGAATCTTGCCCAGCCTGTCTGTCGTCCATTGCTGCCTCCTGTGGGCTATTTTGGATTTTGGGTTTTGGATTTTGGATATGCTCCTCGACAATTAAGTTTCCTTCTAATACGTCTACGTCACCCTGCGGGTTGCTGCGATGTGGATTAGCGGTTTGGACAGGTGGCATCAGCACATCCTCGGAGACGCCAGGCATGGCGACCATAGGGCCAGGCTCGATGATCGCCGGTGATGGTTCTTGCTGACGCAATTCAGGCTCTCCCCATTCGCTTCTCTCAGGGCTAAAGGCCTGTTCATACCCCTTACCTATGTAATCAAGAGGCACCACCCTCTCGCTGTCAAGAGGCCCTTGGTCTACAGGGGCCGCGCTTTCTCGTGGGATGTTGAGACCCCAGAGAGCGCCGATCAGGGCGCCTATGCCCACACCTAATAGCCCCGCTACTAAGGTTGTAGTAATAATGTCAGCTCCCGCGAGAGTTCCCTGTCCCGGAACAGATCTGGGGGCCGTACCGATGATCCATCCGACCAGCACGCCCGCCAGCCCACCGAAGAGAGCCAGTGTGGCTGCCCCCGCAGTTGCATATCGGGAATTATGAGTTTTGGATAATGAAGGTTTACCGGTCTTGTTTTGAATTGACGTGGTTTCCTGATCATTCATAATCGCCCAGAGGGGTTAGGGGTTAGGGATTTTGGATTTTGGATTTTGGATTAACCTCTTCCTTACAATCCAAAATCCAAAATTGGCTAGGGTTAGGGATTAGGGGTTAACATTTCCATTGTACAACATCTGGTGTAGGATCGCCCAGAGGGGTTAGGGGTTAGGGGATTTTGGATTAACCTCTTCCTTACAATCCAAAATCCAAAATCCAAAATCCAAAATTGGCTAGGGTTGGGGATTAGGGGTTAGGGGTTAACATTTCCAATCCCTAACCCCTAACCCCTAATCCCTGGTATAATGGCGGCTATTCTGACCTGAGGTTGAGCACCTTGACGCCAATCGTCATATCTGTTGCCTTTATATCAGGTTGCGCGGCGGGTCTTTTCGCCCTCAGCTACTACCCATCCGGGGTCGATACAGGGTATGGCTGGGCGCTGATTGCGCTTGCCATCGTAACCGCGCTGCCGATTTGGTTCGCATGGCACGATAGGCGAGCGAGATTGACCGGCTTATTCCTCGCGTTCCTTCTGGCAAGCTCTGGTCGCGCACTGCTTATCAACCCTCCTATTGACGCTTCAGACCTCGCCTTCTACAATGGGGACGAACGCTCTCCCAAAGTGAGCATAACGGGAGTGGTCAGTTCCGAGCCGGTTCTCACCGACCGCTCGCAGCGCGTCCGCATTAAGTCTGAGGAGATTGTGCCTGCGGGGCGGACCTCTTCCCTTCCCGTATCGGGCGATATACTGATTACTCTCCCACGTTATCCATCTTTCACCGCCGGGGAGCGCCTTGCTATTTCAGGCACGCTCACCACTCCACCCAACTTCTCCGGCTTCGACTACCGTGCTTATCTTGCACGGCTGGGAGTGCTTTCTTACATGACATTCCCTCGCGTACGCAGGGTGGCTACGCTCCGAGGCCGCGGCGATACAAGCTTGTTTGAAGGACCAGGGCTGTTTATAGGGAGGGTACGCAGGAACGTCAGTCGCGCTTTGCAGGCAAGCCTCTCTGAGCCACAGGCTGCTCTGGCGGTGGGGGTTGTTACAGGCGACCGCTCGACTATCCCTGTAGAGGTGCAGAGTGCGTTCCAACGTAGCGGCACGACACATATCCTGGTTATATCAGGGCAAAATATCGGTTTGCTTGTTGGGATGGTGTGGTTGTTCTACAGCGGTGGGCAGGTTAAGAGGCGAATGCCGATAGGTATCTTTATGCTGCTCCTGGTCGTCCTCGGCGCATACACCCTCTTTACGGGGGCTACGCCATCTGTGGTGCGGGCGGCGCAGATGGGGGTATTGCTACTGATGGGGCCGATAGTCGGCAGGCGGTATGACCCAACCGTGGCGATAACGCTTTCGGCAGCTTTGATGACGATGCTGGACCCAGATGTGCTAGCCGATGGTGGTTTTCAACTCAGCTTCATGGGGACGGTCGGGATCATTTATATCGCGCCCCACTTTTATACCGTGCTCGGCTTACTACGTATACCAACACTTCTGAGGCTGCCTATCGCCGCCAGCTTCGGAGCGCAGGTAGGGGTGGTGCCGTTGCTGGCTTTGCTGACTCATCAAGTATCATTGGTGTCGATACCAGCCACTCTCACGGCAGAGGTGTCGTTGCTTCCCCTTATGATCTCAGGCATGGCCGCAGGCATCCTTGGAAGCCTATTCCAGCCTCTGGGCGAGTTAGCCGGTTTGCTGGTGTGGCCGTGTGCCTCCTGGCTCCTCTGGTGGGTCGAATTGTGGGGGTCGCTGCCCTGGGCTTCTATGGAGCTGGAGAGCGTGAACTCCTCATTGGTGGCGCTCTATTATGTCGAACTAGGCGGCGCGCTCTGGCTGATAACAACTATCGGTCGAATGAGGGATAAACCAGGCAAGATCGTGCTCGGCCTGGGAGCAACTGCTTATTTTGCATTGCTTATACTAGCTGCCATCTTTCTCAATTCGTAACTAGAAACATCCTGGCGTCCTTTAGCGGTCCTGTCGTATGTCGTAATTGGCGGAGTAGCCTGGTTGTCTTCCCTACAGAACCGTTATATGAGAAGAAAGTACCGCCCCTCTTCCTTCCATCCCACACCCAGCCTTTCGTATAATAAAAGCACTCCCCCTTCGGGAATTACTTCGTCGCTTCGCTCCAATTACGAATTACGAATTACGAATTATCTGAAGGATCTCAATTCGTAATTTGTAATTCGTAATTCCCGAAGGGGACGTAATTTGCAAGGACCCTCCTACATGCCACAATCAACAATTCGCACTTATATCTCACTTCTTCTCCTACTCTCCCTCCTCTCCCCCTCCATCGGTGGGCCTCTCAACTCCTCGGCTTCAGCTCTCAGTCCACAATCGATGGTATTCGCTCCTCAGCCGGAATCTCCATTCGGCGTCGCAGGCGTCATGCGCTGGCCCGACTGGGGCACCTTCGCCCGCCCCGCCGATCTCATGCTCCAAACCGGCGGCTCCTGGGTCCGTGAAGACTTCGTATGGGGCCTCATCGAACCCCGCCAGGGCCGTCAAGATTGGACCGCCACCGACCGCATCACCCAAAACGTCCGTGACCGCAGCCTCAACATCCTCGGCATCATCGCCTATTCAGTCAACTGGGCCACCCCCGCCACCGAAGACGACGGCTCGGCTGATGCTGTCTCAGTTTACATGCCTGACCTCGATAAATATTACACGTGGGTCCACACCCTCGTAACCCGCTATAAAGGCAAGATCGGCTACTGGGAAGTCTGGAACGAGCCCGACAACCCCCTCTTCTGGAAACCCGCACCCAAGGCCACCCAATACGCCCAACTCTTAAAGACAGCCTACCGCGCCGTCAAAGACGCCGACCCCAACGCCAAAGTTCTCACAGGAGGCGTATCAGGTAACGCCGTCCCCTACCTGGAAGAGATGTTCGCGGCAGGGGGCGCCTCGTTCGACATCCTTGCCATACACCCCTACGCCATCCCCCTCGATAAGGCACAGGGGCGGGTCCAATCCAGGCCCGAAGTCCACAAAATGCTCGACGTTGAGCTCAATAAATACAGGGCATTCCTCCAGCGTCACAACGTTGGCGACCGGCCTCTCTGGGTAACAGAAGTAGGCTGGCCCGCACGCGATTGGGGCCTTGACGACCAGATGCAGGCAGACTACCTCGCCCAGGCCTATGCCCTCATCCTCTCCGGCAACATCGCCCAGAAAGCATTCTATTACGGCTTCAAAGACGCCTCTGCCAACCCAGGCGATAGCTGGGGCCTCCTCGCCTGGGGAGCGGGCAACACCGATCTCGCCCCTAAACGCCCATCCTTCCTCGCCTATGCCAACAGCGCCCGCCACCTTACCGGTACCACCCCCGCCGGACGCGTTCAGCTAGCCCCATTCAGCCCGGTCGAGACCTTCGAGCAGCAGGGCACAT
>JBBRVL010000075.1:0-12745 GCA_038246925.1 Chloroflexia bacterium | reverse complement strand
TTTGTTGGGGGCGAAAGATAACAGTACTGTAGGGGCAACCCGGTGTGTTTGCCCTGTTCGCTAATCGTGAACACTGTGGTCGGGAAAACGGCCAACCACACAGTATGGCCCCTACGGCAGACTATGTTTTGTTATGCTCTCTTAGCTTTTCACCTCCCTCCTTTCATGTTTCACCCAGGTAAAAAGCTGCTATGCTCCTCGCCGCGCCCACAACGCTGTGGCGCAGCTCTGATGGATCAAGCACTTCAACTCCGGTGCCCATGGCTAGCATATTGGCCCGGGCCACGTCGAAACTCTCAAAGGTGAGGGAAAGGATAATCCAACCTTCGGCATCAGGTGGCGGGGCGTTGTCAATGAGGCTCCGCACCCATTCACCCAGGAAGGTCGGCAGAAAAGGAACACAGTCGGGAGCGACACGCGCTTCAACCGTGTATGAAGGCATGTTCGCCTCGAACTCAGCGCACTGCCGCTCCCAGTAGACCGCCAGGTTGAAATCCTTTGGCCGCTCGAAGTGTTCGTCTAACATCTCCGCATCTCTAACACGAGATACTCGATATGTAAGGATGTTCGAGCGGGTCGCGGCTACGAGATACCACACACCTGCCTTAGCAACAAGCCCATAAGGATGAACGTAGCGTTTGATGCGAGTGCTGTTACTGCGCGTGTAACTAATCGCCAGCCTCCTCTCCTGCCAGACTGCATCTTCTATCGTCTTGAGGTGAGGAACCGGTTCCTCAGGCCTGAGCCACCCGGCGGCGTCTATGTGGATCCTGCCTCGCACTCGCTCCAGGTCGCGCTTGTGGATTGTGGGAAGAGATGCTGACAGTTTGAGCATAGCGGCATCAATAGCCTTGCCCAGTCCCAAATCGGCCAGTGGGCCAGGAGCGACCGATAGGAAGAGGCCGCGCACCTCCCGCTCGGTCAGGCCCGTGAGGTTGGTCCTGTATCTTTCGGGCAACATACACCCGCCGCCGGGTCCCCGCTCAGTCAGCACCGGCACTCCCGACGCGCTGAGGGCTTCCAAGTCTCGGTACACTGTTCGTTCGGAGACCTCCAGTTCAACGGCGAGGTCTTCGGCAGTCATCCTGCCTCTAGCTTGGAGAAGCATGAGCAATGACAATAGGCGGTCTGCGCGCACTACAACCTCCTTTCAAAGTGGCTTCAATATAACACGAAATACTGACAAGAGGTGTCATGTTTTGCTGGTAAGATATAAGGGTGAGTTGAGAGTGCTTGTGATTAACGAAGGAGGCTGCTATGGATTGGGATAACCATCATGCGAGTTTGTCTGGATACCTGCACGACAAGTTCATCGAAGAAGTAGTGGGCAGCGGCACAGCTTACTATCGCCCGGCCCACCTTGCCCAAAACAGGTCGGCTTACCAGCTCAACAACCCCGACCACGAGAGAAAATCGAGGCCTTCTTATTTCATCTGTGTGAAACTGGCAGGTCCTGCCGTAGTGCGCATCAGACTCCCTCGCTGGGTATCGGTTCGCGTAGTGTTTTCCTGATCTAGGGATACGCAATGCAACATAGGTGAACCACAACCAGGAGTATCATGTTTTACGGTATATCCCTCCCTCACTTCGGCGAATTGGCTGACGCCCGCCTGTTAGCCGAAGTCGCGCGTGAAGCTGAGGAGGCAGGCTGGGACGGCTTCTTTATATGGGACCATATAGGGTGGGGCTTGTCAGGCGTGCCTATGGTAGACCCCTGGGTAGCTCTTACAGCCGCCGCCATGAACACAGAGCGCATCAAGCTCGGTCCGATGGTGACGCCACTCCCCCGCCGCCGCCCGACTAAGGTCGCCCGCGAGACCGTCTCACTAGACCGCCTGTCCGGGGGTAGGTTTATCTTAGGCGTGGGTATCGGCGACGGCCCCAACGAATGGGAGAACCTGGGCGACGCGTACGATGCCAGAACAAGGGGCGCGATGCTCGATGAGGCGCTTGAAGTGTTAAGTAAGCTCTGGACGGGCGAGGCAGTAAACCACGAGGGGCCGCACTACATGGTGAAAGAAAGCATCTTCGTACCTACGCCCATCCAGCAGCCGCGTATCCCGGTCTGGGTGGCGGGGACATGGCCGACTAAGACAGAGATAAAGGGCACTGCTCCCTTCCGCCGCGCTGCTCGCTGGGACGGCGTGTTCCCTATAGCCCGCGACCTCGGTTGGACCGATATGCTCTCCCCTCAGCATATGAAGGATATCGCCGCCCTCGTGCGTGAGCACCGCCAGAGCGAAGAGCCTTTCGACCTGGTGCTGGGCGGCATATCAACGGGCGATCCCACTCAAGATGGCGATATAGTAGCGTCCTACGCCGAGGTGGGGGTGACGTGGTGGGTGGAGAACGTGATCCCCCACCGTTACGACGGCTGGGATTGGATAGGTCCCTGGCCCCTTGCGGCTATGCGCGACCGAATACGGTTAGGCCCGCCAAAGTCATAATGGCACAGGTCATGCAGTCCACCTGAGCGCTACCAGGTCGTGGAGGAACCTTATCCCATATGCGAGATGAAAGCACAACATTACAGGTCTTTTACCAGAACTGGAAGGAGTACATGGACACAGTCAAGGTTGCCATCGCCCCGCTCACCCCTGAGCAGTTGGCGTTAAGGGCAGCACCCCATGAGCGCTCTGTAGACGAGATCGTTCAGCATATTGTTGCAGCGCGGGCCGACTGGTTCCACGACTTCATGGGCGAAGGCGGGAACGAAATCGCTCAATTCGTGCAGTGGAATGCTGCGGACGCCCCTGTTCGTGACGCCGCAGAACTTATCGAAGGCCTAGATAAGAGCTGGCAGTTTATGTGGGAACGGCTCGAGCGCTGGGCCCCCGAAGATATGCAGCACACATTCCCCATCGAATGGCGCGGCGACCCTTACGACCTTTCGAGAAGCTGGGTGGTATGGCATGTGCTGGAACACGACTTGCAGCATGGAGGCGAGATCTCGCTCACTCTCGGAATACATGGTCTTGATGCTCCAAGACCGTAACTACTACAGTTGACACCGTGGAGTACGGAAGCATAATTGAAAATGAAAGCACAGGCCTGATGCTCACCAGAGAACAAGGCTCACTATTCGCCCGCATGGCCCTCAACGGAATCCAGCGCGAGTACCCCAACAAGCTCGATCATGTTATCAACGGCCCGGAAGACCTCCGCAGCCCGCGAGAGCTTCACCCTGCCTTCTACGGCTGCTTCGACTGGCACTCTGCGGTTCATAGCCACTGGATGCTGGTGCGCCTGCTCCGTGACTTGCCCGACCTGCCTGAAGCACATCAGGTACGGACCGCCCTCAATGAGAACCTGTCCGAGGTGAATCTGCTCCCAGAAACCGCCTATCTCTCTCAGCCGACCCGCCGCTCATTCGAGCGCACGTACGGCTGGACGTGGATCCTGAAGCTGGCAGATGAGCTTCACACATGGGACGATCCTGACGGCCAGAGATGGTCAGTCTATTTACAACCTCTGGCTGGGGTGTTTGTAGAACGCTACCTGGAGTTTCTGCCGAAGCAGACATACCCGATACGTACAGGCACCCACCCCAACACTGCTTTCGGCCTGGTATTTGCCCTCGATTATGCAAGAACCATAGGTCACAGCGATCTGGAGAGCCTGATCGTCCAGCGAAGCCTCGACTACTTCTCCAACGACGCAGATTGTCCAGCCTCTATCGAGCCGAGCGGCGCGGACTTCCTCTCTCCATGCCTCATGGAAGCCGATCTGATGCGACGTGTTCTGCCGCAAGAGCAGTTCGTGTCATGGCTTGGCCGGTTTCTTCCTCAACTGGCTGACAGTGAACCACATAATCTATTCACGCCTGCCACCGTCACAGACAGAACCGACCCGCAGATAGTACATCTCGACGGCCTCAACCTGAGCCGCGCCTGGTGTATGAGCAATATTGCCTCTGTTCTAGCACCGGATGACTCTGTTCACCAGATTCTGGCCCAATCAGCTGCTGCACATGCTCACGCCGCCCTCCCGAACATCGCCAGCGGTGACTATATGGGGGAGCATTGGTTGGCTTCGTTCGCGGTGTTGATGCTCTCCAGCCCCGCACCGGCAGCTACTACTCAGGCTTAGCCAGCTTATCTCCGCGTCTGACCTACATGTGCCACCTCCCCAGGTTTAATCGTCTCCAGTTTTACCAATACGTCTGAGAGAAATGGATGAAGCGTCTCAAGTTTGTTGTTCGGTGCGATAAGTACTATCACTGCAATCCGGCGATTATGTAGATGCCGCTGGTACGGTATGCTTCTGTCGACCATAAGCAGAACATCAAATCTGGTATCAGCCAGGTCCAAGAGCTTTCCGTTCTTGATTCCACCCCAGCCTGAGCTGGCGACGGTTGTAACGTCGTGGCCGACAAGATGTTTCCTTAGCTGCCTCGGTACACACTCATCCAGTAGGATTCTCACGCAGTCAGTGGGGCTTGCGATTCTAACCAGTCATTTGCCAGTTGAAGTACTGCCTTTGCCTGTTCAGGGCTGACTGTAGGGAAGTTATCCAGGAACTCGTCGAGGGGATGGCCTCCCTCTAGCCAATCAAGGAGCGACCTCACAGGCACGCGGGTGCCCCTGAAGACGGGTGTGCCTCCCATGATGTCAGGGTCACGATGTATCAGTTCAGATATCGCCTCGGTAGTTAGCATCGTAGCTTCCTCCTAATATGTCGCGCCTGTTGTAGCATGTGATATTGGCTCTGCTCCAAACGCCATCCTCTAACAATTGTACCATACAGTAATAAGTAGCCCAGGCTCACGGACTGGATTCCTCCCTACTTTGAGAACGGCAAGGGCGTGTTTAGCTTATCTACTCTAAACTCTTACAATGATGACAGAAGGTGTCAGGATTCATCTGCTATTATCTATGGGACCGGCTCTGACAAGACCACGATAATCACGGATGTGGAAAACCCCACCACGAGATGAATTGACGACATACCATCTCCCTTGCTATACTGATAGTTGAACGCTTGTTCTGAATTATGTCTACTTGACCCGCCACCTTTTGGAAGCCGGTGGTGGCTTTGTCCGCCCTTATCGAGCGCCTGAAGCAGTCTTGTACTGACCTACACCAATAGAGGATAATAGAATGCTCCGAGATTATAACAAGTTGAATAGAAAAGGATACCCTCTAGAAGCCATGCCCCAAGTAGAACACAAGCGGTTGCCAGGCCACGCACAAACTCATATCGTTGTGCGTGGGGCGCGCGAGCACAACCTGAAGAATATAGATGTCGCCATCCCACGTGATAAGCTGGTGGTTATCACGGGCCTCTCAGGATCGGGCAAGTCATCCCTGGCTTTTGACACTATTTATGCGGAGGGCCAGCGGCGCTACGTCGAGTCGCTCTCGGCTTATGCCCGCCAGTTTCTCGGCTTGATGGAGAAGCCGGACGTCGACCTGATAGAAGGACTCTCCCCTGCTATCTCTATCGACCAGAAAGGCGCATCTCGCAACCCGCGCTCGACGGTCGGCACCATTACCGAGGTGTATGACTACATGCGCCTGATGTTCGCCCGCGCAGGCCGTCCGCACTGCCCCAACTGCGGGCGAGAGATACAGCGCCAGACAGTGCAGGAGATCGTAGACGCCGTATCCTCCCTCCCCGAAGGCTCGCGCATCATGGTGCTTGCACCGATCATCCGCGACCGCAAGGGTGAGCACCAGAAAGTGATGGAAGACCTCCGCAAGGCAGGCTACGTCCGCGCCCGTATTGATGGCGAGGTGCGAGACCTGGATACAAACATAGACCTGGAAAAGTACAAGATGCACACCATCGAGGCAGTCGTAGACCGCCTCGTGGTGCGCGCCCCGCAATCAGGGGTCGGGGATCGGGGGTCGGGGATCAGTGATGAAATCCAAAACCCAAAATCCAAAATCCAAAATGAAATAGACCCGGACAGGACACGCCTCGCCGACTCCGTTGAGACTGCGCTCAAGCTAAGCAAAGGCTCAATAGTAGTGTCAATCATAGAGGGCGAGGAGCTGATGTTCTCCGAGCACTTCTCCTGCCCGGTCTGCGGCATTTCGCTGGGGGCCATCGAGCCTCGTTCCTTCTCGTTCAACTCACCCCACGGGGCATGTCCAACGTGCACTGGTCTGGGCACCCAAGTCGAGCCTGACCCTGACCTGATCACCCCCGACCTCAACCTCAGCATAATCGAGGGTGGACTTGCTCCCTGGTCGCGCTCGTTCCAGCAGGGCGACAGCTATATGCTTGAGATGCTGGAGGCTGTGGGCAGAGAGTACGGTTTCTCGATGGACGTACCGCTCAGCACCTTCAGCGAGGCCCAGATGAAGGCGCTGATGTACGGGGCGGGCAAGAAGCTGCGCGTGAAACACAAGAATTACCAGGGCCGCTGGCATGAGTTCGACGTGAACTACGAAGGTGCAGTCAACATCGTCAAGCGCCGCCACGCCGAGACCAACTCCGACACAATACGCCGCGATCTTGAGCTATATATGAGCGACCGCCCCTGCCCGACCTGCAAGGGTCGCCGTCTGAAGCCGGAGAGCCTGGCCATCACGGTCGACGATAAATCTATCTCGCAGGTAGCAACCCTCTCGGTGCGCGAGGCACATCGCTTCTTCGGCTATCTCGCGGGCGATACCGATAAGCCGACGCCTCTCTCCACAAAAGAGCAACTCATAGCGAAGCAGATACTCAAGGAGATAAGGGAGCGACTCGGCTTCCTGATGGACGTTGGCCTCGACTACCTCACTCTGAACCGCACCGCCGCGACGCTGGCAGGTGGCGAAGCCCAACGTATACGGCTTGCAACCCAGATCGGTTCGTCCCTCATGGGAGTGCTTTACATCCTGGATGAACCGTCCATCGGCCTGCACCAGCGGGACAACCTCCGTCTCATCAACACCCTGACCCGCCTGCGCGACCTCGGAAACACTTTGATCGTTGTGGAGCACGATGAAGAGACGATGCGCGTGGCCGACTGGCTGATCGACATCGGGCCGGGCGCGGGGGAGCATGGGGGCCACATCATAGCAGAGGGCACCTACGAGGATGTGCTCAATAACCCCGACTCCATAACCGCCAAGTACCTCAACGGTGAGCGCTGCATAGCCGTACCCAAAAAGCGCCGCAAGGGTCACGGCAACAGCATCATTGTGCGCAACGCCTATGAAAACAACCTGAAGAATATTACGGTCGACTTCCCACTCGGCAGGTTCATATGCGTGACGGGCGTGTCAGGCTCAGGGAAATCTACCCTGGTGCATGAAGTCCTGTCTCGCAAGGTGAGCCAGGTGCTCCACAACTCGAAGGTAAGGCCGGGGGCGCACGAGCGGGTAGAGGGGATCAACAACATAGACAAGATAATCGAGATAGACCAGTCGCCCATCGGACGCACACCGCGCTCGAACCCGGTGACCTACACAGGCGCGTTCACGCCCATACGTGAAGTATTTGCAAAGGTCCCGGAAGCCCGCGTACGTGGATACGATATGGGCCGCTACTCTTTCAACGTGAAGGGTGGGCGTTGCGAGGCGTGCCGGGGCGAGGGCATCATCGAGATCGAGATGCAGTTCCTTCCCGATGTCTATGTGCCATGTGAAGTGTGCCAGGGGGCACGCTACAACCGGGAGACGCTTGAGATACGCTACAAAGGGAAGAACATAGCGGAAGTACTCGACATGACCGTTGAAGAAGCAACCGAATTCTTCGACAACGTACCGGCCATCAAGAACAAGCTGAAGACTCTATGTGAGGTCGGCCTCGGCTATATACACTGCGGACAGCCCGCTACCACCCTCTCAGGGGGCGAGGCACAACGCATCAAGCTGGCGTCTGAGCTTGCGCGCAGGGCGACGGGTAAGACCCTTTACATCCTCGATGAGCCGACCACCGGCCTCCACTTCGCCGACATCGAGCGCCTGCTCCACGTTCTTCAACGCCTGACGGACGGCGGCAACACAATGTTGGTAATCGAGCATAACCTCGACGTGATCAAGAGCGCCGACTGGGTTATCGACCTGGGACCGGAAGGCGGTGACGCGGGTGGCGAGGTCATCGCGGTCGGCACCCCTGAAGAGGTGGCCGATACCCCCGGCTCGTACACAGGTGAGTTCTTGAAGCGCGTGCTGCCCGATGAGAAGAAACGGCGGGGGGCGGCGTGATTAGGGATTTTGGATTTTGGGGAAAGAAGGGGGGTATATGAGGACTATTGAGGTTGATGTAGTTATCACTGAGGATGGCAAGCTTCTGGGAGAAGTCCCGTCTGGCGTCGCCCCCGGAAAGCACCATGTCAAGCTAGTGTTCGAAGACTACCCCGGCGCGACGATGGATGACGAACTGGGCATATTGGTCATTCATGTTGACTCGTGGCCTGATAATGTGTCGCTGAGAAGAGAAGATATGTATGGCGACAACGGACGCTAACAAGGTCTTTCTTGACACGAATGTACTGGTCTACCTCAGCGTAGATCGGTCACCATTCCATATTGCTGCCAGGACAGCCATTCTAGAACATCAGAGGGCGGGAGCCGAACTGTGGGTGAGTCGGCAGATATTGAGAGAGTATTTGGCAGCGCTTACGCGTCCACAAACCTTACTCGGCAGCAGCCATTCTATCTCGCCCGTACTACTTGCAGCGGAAGTACAGCTTTTCCAGGACCGGTATAAGGTGGCGGAAGATAACCGCGCTGTTACTGATCAACTGCTCAACCTTGTGACGACGTACCCAACAGGAGGCAAGCAAGTTCACGATGCCAACATCGTTGCCACCATGCTTACCTATGGCGTCAACCAACTTCTCACGCACAACACTTCTGACTTTAGTCGCTTCTCCGATATTATTACCATATTGCCTTTGAAGCAAGATAACTGACCCGACGTCTCATTCAACTTAGTGGAGGGAACAATGGGCGAAATAGTTGAAATCAATTCGAGCATGGGCACCGCCTCTGGCTACTTGGTTGCACCCGAGAGTGGTCAGGGGCCTGGCATTCTTCTTTTGCATGCCTGGTGGGGCCTCACCCCCTTCTTCAAGTCGCTGGCTGATCGCCTGGCTGCCGAGGGCTTAACGGTGCTTGCGCCCGACCTCTACGACGGTCGCACCGCCTCCACAATCCCCGAAGCCGAAGCCCTCATCACAGCCTTTGAAGAAGATGGCGGAGCAAGAGGCATCGCCAAAGAGCAGGTCGCCCTCGACTACCTCCTCAACAACCCCGCCGTCACTGGCTCCGGCACTGGTCCCAACATCGGCGCCATTGGCTTCTCGATGGGCGCGACCTACGCCACCTGGCTCGCCGCCCTCCGTCCCGAAGTCGCCGCCGTAGTCGTGTTCTATAGCGGAGTATACTACGGCGGACTCGAAGGCGACTACCACGAACACACAAACGCCGCCCTCCAGGGTCACTTAGCCTCGAACGACGAATGGGAACCCGAAGAACCTATCCGCGCCGTCGAAGCCGCCATGAAAGCCGCCAACCACACCGCCGAGTTCTATTCCTACCCCAACACCAAGCACTGGTTCTTTGAGAACAACCGACCTGAGTACGACGCCGAGGCCGCTCAACTGGCGTGGGAGCGCACCATAGAGTTCCTGAAAGGCAAACTCACATGAAGATTACCAACGTACGCCTCCTAACCGTCAACTTCGACGCATGCTTTCGCTTCTACCGCGATGTCATGGGCTTCACTCCGACCTGGGGACAGGAAGGAGAAAGCTATGCCAGCTTCCAGGCCGGCGATGGCCCTTCTGTGGACCTCTTTGACCGTGCGAATATGGCTGAAGTCGTCGGCACCGGCAGCCTTTCTTTGGACGTAGCAGCCCAGGACAGGGTCGCGCTCGTCTGCGAAGTAGACGATCTTGATGCTGAGGTCATGCGGCTCATGGGGCTAAGCGTTACTATAGTGGCAGGCCCGCAGAAGCAGCCTGATTGGGGCATCTCTACCCTTCACCTGCGCGACCCGGACGGCAATCTCATAGAGTTATACGTCCCTCTGTCCAAGTCCGATTGGTCGGAGGAGTTGCAGCAGGATGCCCGCACATACGAACAAGTATAAAGAGGAGAAACCAATATATGACAAAGATAGTGCCAGAGCTTGTAGTATCCAACATGGAGCGCTCCATGCAGTTCTACAATACTCTCGGCTTCACTCAGGATAACGAAGGAATAGTAGACGACAACGGCTCACAGTGGTACAGCCTGGTGATTGGCGATTCCCACCTCTGGTTGCTGCGCGAGGATGTGGCGGGCGACCTCGAGAAGGGAGTAGAGCGCGGCAATGGAGTGCATCTCTATCTCTCCGTTGATGATGTAGATGCCATGTATGTAGGCCTAAAAGGCGCGGGCTTGCAGCCCAACATTGTCAAGGAAATCGAGACCCTCTGGTACGGCCTGCGCGAGTTCCAGGTGGCCGACCCCGATGGTTATGTCTGGACCCTCAACACGCCCATCGAGCAGGAAGCGGCAGATAGCCTTGGCGAAGCGAGTTAGCCCCGATCTCGAAGCCGCCCTTTCCCACCTGTCCGCAGCCGACCCGGTCATGTCCCGCCTCATCTCCGAGCGCGGGCCTCTAGGACTTACCCCTACCACCAACTATTTCTTCATCCTGCTGGACTCGATAATCTCCCAACAGCTATCAAGCAAAGCGGCAGCCACTATCCTGAGCCGAGTGTGCGCCCTCCTGCCAACCGAAGAGCCGCCCACCCCCGAGGACATACTCGGCCTGCCCGATCAATCCCTGCGTGACGCCGGCCTCTCCTGGAAGAAGGTGAACTACGTGAAAGACCTCGCCCAGCGTGTCCAGGTGGGAGATACGGATCTTGCGCACATCGCCCAGATGGAGGATGAGGAGATAATCAAGGAGCTGGTGGCAGTGAAAGGCATCGGGCGCTGGACCGCCGAGATGTTCCTTATCTTTTCGCTGGCCCGCCCCGACGTACTCGGAGTGGGCGATTACGGCCTGCAAGTCGCTATGAAGCGCCTGTTCAACCTCACAGACCTTCCGAAGCCGCCCAAAATGCGCGAGATAGCAGAACCCTGGCGGCCCTACCGCTCTTATGCCTCACTTTACCTGTGGCGCAGCCTGGATAACTCGCCGAATGGAGAAGCAATGGAAGTAGCCGATTAAGGAGAATAGTTTTGGCAAGCCAGATTACTTACGACACCGATATGACCAACGTTGATTGGCCCCAGATGAAGTCTACCCTTGCCGAAGACCACTTTGATAACGGGCGGACTCCGGCGCAGCTTGAAGCGTCGTTCAAGAACAGCTTTGTCTCAGTAATCGCCTACGATGGCAGCCGGATAATCGGTACAGTTCGCGTCCTATCGGACGGGGTGTGCAACGCTTACGTCGTAGATGTCTGGACGCTATCTAAGTATCGCAACCGTGGAGTTGCTCAAACCATGATGGAAACGGCGGAAAAGAAGCTCGAAGGGCAGCACGTCTACCTCTTCACGGATGACGCGATGGAGTTCTACCGGAAGCTAGGATACAAGGAGTGGGATGTGGGAATGGGCAAGGTGGTCGGTGAGTGGCTGCAGAATAAGAAACGCTGATGGAACCAGGGTCATCATACGTACGGGCGACCACAATGTTCGCTCTCGCCACAATGCTTGTAGGGCTATATCAACCCCGCTAATATGTCACTCTCTTCACCGGCAGCAGGCCCCGGTAAGCGGCTCTCTACCAGGCTGTAATGCTCTTCTCCCATTGCAACAACATAGATATCGTCGGGCATAGTCTTGAAGAAGCCGTCAGGTGCGAACTGGGTGCGGTGAACAAACGTGGCTTCGCGCTTGGTAGCTATGTAGTCGCGCACATCTATGCGCGTGGTCGTTGGCGGCGGTATATATTTGGGCTTGGCAGGCTCATTTTCTTCCAGGGCCTCTGCCTGCGTAACCTGCTCCACCTGCGCTTCCACGACCTCTTCTATGCTCTCGTGCTCCGGATCCTCGTCGGGCTTCTTTTCCTCTTCTCCGTCCGGTTCTACTTCGTATTCAGGCCACTTCAGGCCCCGCTCGATATAGATTTCCCGCGCTTGCTTCCATGACTCCTCGGGCCAATGCGTGTAATAGAGTTTCAAGGGCTGCCACGGCTCGCCTAGCTCCGGCAAGTAGGTTGGGTCAGCCGACTTCTCGAATGCCGCGTGAGTGATGACGTTGCACATGATGTGGTCGGGGTGACCATAGGCACCGTTCTCGTCGTAGGTGATGAGCACGTGTGGTTTGTAACGCCGGACGAGCGCCACTAACTTGCAGATTGCTTCCTCACGGTCGGCATTGTGGAAGTTGTCAGGCCTCTCGTTTGGCTCCGTCCCAACCATGCCCGAATCCCGGTAGCCGAGAAACTCAAGGTGATCTATCCCGAGTATCTCCACGGCACGCAGCAGTTCCTCACGCCGTATGTCGCCCAGGCGGGGGCGCGCTTCCTCAGGGTCGAGGTCGGGGTCGTGAATCTCGCCCTCTTCTCCGCCCGTGGTCGTTACCAATACCGTGCGCACACCCCTGGAGGAATATAACGCAAGAGTGCCGCCCGTAAAGACTACTTCATCATCGGGGTGAGCATGAACCGCCATAATTGTGATTTGTTTGTCAATCATAAAACCGTCCGTTCAATGTCGTTTTCGACCTCAAATTGCACCATCTAATTCATCTCGTAGGGGCGAACACAAGGTTCAATGGTGTCGCATAAAGATTCCGTAGGGGCAGGCCCCCGTGCCTGCCCTAAAGGGGGCCGTAACTGGGCGGGTTGGTCGGTGGCGACC
>JBBRVL010000074.1:0-12789 GCA_038246925.1 Chloroflexia bacterium | reverse complement strand
TGACACCTCGCTGATATTGCCGTTCGCCTCGAAGCTCATGCTCAGATTAAGATGCACGGTGCTGCCGTTGGAAGTCACGGAAGTGTTGGTAAGCCACCCTCGTGTATTGTATGCATAGGTTGTGGTCAGCACATTGTTGGTGGGGGAGCTGCCTTGGAGCAACTTATCGATTTGCCCTCGTTCATTGTATGCGACATCATAGACGGGGTTAGGGTTGTTCTGCACGCTGCTAGTCAACTGCTCCGGTAAACCCATCCCCTGGTCATTGTAGCTTATGCTAACCGTCTCAGGGGTGGCCTCAGGATCAGGGTACGTCACCGAGCGCATCCTGTTGCCCACATCGTAAGTATAACGCACGACGTACTCTGACCTCGTGTTATAGTAGTTGGTTGTAGTGATCACATCAGCCACCGGCCTGCCTTTGAAGTCGTATTCATAGGCATGACCATTAGCTTTCTCTTGGCCCTGCCCTTCTATGGTCACGTTCACACGGCGCAGTCTGCCCCAGGAGTGATTGTTATCGCCGTCCGGATTGCCCGGAGCGTCTAGATCACCGTCGTAATAGTACTTCACGTCGGGTATATCAACCGCCGTAGGCGTGGCCGTTGGCTGGTAATGCGCCGTGCCGTAGTATTTTGCCTTGACGCGGTTCATCGTATCATAAGTGAAGAATATCCGGTGGGAGGCGTTGGCGACGGGGTCCTCCAGGTAGAGTGCATCACGCTGCTCAATCAAGTTGCCGGCGGCGTCATACTTATAGCTCCAGGTGCCCATGTCCGGGTCGTCCATGCTGCTCTTGCGCCCCAGTCCGTCGTACTCCAATGTGGTAATGGCTGGGGTTAGGCTCTCTGGGTCGCGCGTAACACTGGTAAGACGGTCGAGCAGGTCGTAAGCGTAGCCTACCTTCATATCCGGGTGGAGGCCATCGCACGTCGGACAGTTCTGCTCCCACACCAGGTCTACTCTGCCCAGCATATCACTACGCTGCCACTTCTGGTGACTGCTCTCGTCGCGCACGCCAGTCCATAGTAATTGAGTATAGTCGTAGATCACCTGGCTGCCGTCAGGATTGACGATCATCGATGGCCGCCCTGCCCCATCGTAAAACTGCGTGGTCTTGGGCTTTGTGAAGTCGGGCACCACCGATTGAGTAGGGCTAGCGGTCGCCAGGTAAGGCATGGTAGTAGTGGAGAGCACGCCCGTGACCGTATACGCGCTGCTTACTACGATCACCTGCGAGGCGTTGGTGTCGCTCGGCTTAGGCTCTATATCTTGCACGGTGCGGCCTATGCCGTCGAACCAGCGCGTGTGCCAGCCATACTGGTTCGTACTCGCGTCCAGGCGTTGTGTGTAGCTGATGAAAAAAGGCGCTGGGATTGATGCGCGTCCAGTATCCGGGAAGCTGTAAGTCTCCCCCGGGTTCGTGCTGCTCCCTTCGTTGACTACCCACGACTTTGACGGCCTGCCGAACACGTCAGTTTCGAACTGCGCCTCGATTTCGTTTACATCTACCGTGGAAGAGACTGTGTCCTTGGTAAAGTCGTAATATGTGTATTCGTTACGTCCCCCCGTTCCCATCGGGTGAGTTGTTGTCATGGGGAAGGTGTGATAGTAGGCATCAAAGAATGTAGTGGTATCGTTACCTCTGGGATCCGTGACCTGGTCTTTGTTGCCCCAATCGTCGTAATGGAACTGCTGCGAGCTACTCTCGCCGTTTTCGGCACCGTTCTCCACGCCTACCTGCATGACCTGCGTGAGACGCCCTTTACCTCCTTCAGACGGGATCGGAATTTCCCCATAAGTTGTCTGGTCATCATAGAAATATCGTGTTTCAGCCAGCAGCACAGTGGTAGTTATCCCCTGGTAAGCCAGAGTCCGCTTGGGCCTATCGACTATGTACTGGTCGTATCCAGGCCGGTCGGCAATGGTATACGTCATAATGGTGGTTCGTTCAAGACCCGGAATATCAACATCACCATACGCTTTGACATCCGTCTGGTTCCCGTAGCGGGTATCATAGGCGAAGGTGGTGCGGGTACGCTTTAACTGCCCTACTTGAGAGGCTTCCCCATACTTGGTACTGGAGGTTTCAATCGGCGGGACGAACCTGATCACCATCCCGCGGCAGTTGTTGCCTTGTCCAATCGCTACGGCAGTGATAAAAGGCGCTGCTTGGTTGAAGGAGTGGGTTTTGTTGCCCTCGTAGACCGTATCCGATTGCCCGTAGACAGTACGCGTCTCGGAGTAGTCATCGACCAGCGAGAGGAACTCTGTGTCATCGTTACGTGTCACTTCATGCTTGAACTTCCAGGTTGTACCCCTATTGAAAGAGGGCACCGGTCCGTGTGTCTCAGCGGGATCGGAAGACTTCACCTGGATGTAATCCGGCTGGAGTAATCCATCCCTGTAGAGCTCTAGAGCCATGCGCCCATCTGGCGAGGTGTGCAGCTGCAACCTGTACCAATTGTCTGGCTCCAGGCCTTCATGCGTATAGGGAAGGTGGGTTACTAAAGTCTTGTGGCTCAGGTTTCGGGAGCCGTGGTCAATCGTTCCATTGACGAGCTTGCCCCAAATGAGACGCTTATGTAGTTGGTATGCGGCGCCGGGATCGATTCTCGCTGAATATATCTCAAGGCCGAAATATTCACCATTGCCGTTAGCATTTTGTAGGATCCACTTGCCGCCAAACCCATCGTCCTTTTCCTCCGTGCCTCGGACCCTCATCCGTACCGACACATCAGATCCGTCCTGTACACCTGCTTGTCGCACAATAGATGCACCGGCCGCCCTTAGCGCCCACACCCCGTTGGTAGTGATATCGGGATCTGTGGTTCTATAGACGTCGCCGGAGACGGTCCAGTTGGGGTTGGGCGTAGCGGTAGGGGTAGCATCCAAACCGTCGGTGAAGGTCGTTGCTTTACCTGCCTGGGAGCGCCATTCCTTAGCTTTCAAGTCATCCGTCTGCTCAAAGAAGTGGTCGGTTGGCTGCTGCAGTGGATCAATCTGCCGAACCCATGCATACCCTCGGAACTGTCTAAATGGCTCGTCAATAGGGGCGTCTTCATTCGCCGCAGCAGATGTGTTGGTGCCGTTCACGTCAGCACCGCGGTACTCGTAGAAGTACTTGAAGTCGTGAGGGTTGCTTTCGCCGGGGTCAGGAGGGGGATCATCTCCGGACATGCCGTCTACCGTTCTTTTGGCGCGTACTCTCCTGTAAGCCTGAGATACGTCGCCGCCTGCCGCCGTGTAATAGAAGCCTACCTGCCCACCATAACCGTTGAATGCCCACCATAAGTGGCCGTGGTCATACCGGTTGAAACCGCAGTCTGGACAGTCTCCATTCTGCACATAACGAAACGTAGTGGCTGGGAGGCGAGTCTGATCGTCGCTTCCGAACGGTGTGATCCCCTCCAGGGTCAGATGTCGGTATACCGTGGCACTGCCGGGCACCGTCAGCGTTATACTGTTGGTTTGTGTCAATGCATAGGAGCGTAACAAGCTGAATGTGCTGCTGACCTCCTGGCGGCGTTCGACCTTAATTTTGTTTACGCGATAGGCCTGGAATACGTCACTCTCCACGTCTGCCTGGCTGACGTCTCTTAGACCACCGATTGTGCGGGTAACCACGTCGAAGGTGACCTGCAGCTTAGGCGTCGTCTCTGTTATGGTACCTCCGTAGGTGATTTTGGATGGATATACGGCGCGCGCCTTGTCAGTGCCGGTGGGCGGATCATCGACTAAGGTGTCGTTCGCATCGCCCTTTTGCCATTTGTACTTGTAGTTGATAACGTTTCCATGTACGTCAGTTGCTTTACTCAACATCCACTTGTAAGTGGTACGCGTGCCACCCGCGCACGGATCGCCCACTATGGCGTTAGAATCGGGACCAAACTCATATTTGGTCCCGTCCTTGCCCCAGGCCCACCAATAGTCGGTCGTGCGGCTGCTACCGGCAAAGTATTCAATCCTTGCGAAGCTATCGTTGGAGGTGCGCCAGTGACCGTCACCATCCGGTGTGTCCCTGGTCTTGACCAAATCACCATTGATACCATCCACGACGATGGACGCAGTCCAGGGGTGGTAACCACCGGGGATAGACCCCGTACACGAAACGCCGAAATGATGCTGGGTAGCAGCTATGTAGCTACTTGACAAGGACCAACCCCAGCCTACTGGAGAGGTGCCTTGCTGCTTGACGTCCACCCGGTCGATGTTGCCCGAGTTATAGCTGAGGGATACCTTGGGTCCGAAACCAGCAGGCCCCGGCGGAAGGCTTATTGGGTATTGAATGCTGGCCGTGCCGCTCTGCAAATCCACCTCGAAATTGCTGACGCTTGGTACGTAGTTCTTCACCATGTCATACGCGGGATCCACGGCATATATACTGAAGTGTGGAGTGGTGGCTATGAGCTGGTTGGTCTGCTCGTCCCATCTGGTAAGCACTTCTTCCCACGACTGGCGTGTTTCGTCGTACCGATAAACGTTCACCGGGAAGCCATCGACTCCTTCGGCAGCCGCAATGTCCATGTCCCAGATCAGCACAGCTTCCTTATTGAAATGCTCTACCTCTTGCCCATTCAACTGTCGGGTAGCTGTAAGCTCATATGTGTAGTGCAGAGGGTGGCCGTTGCGGTAAGCTTGAGGGTCCTCTGATGAATATGTTACTCGGTTCATCTGCACGTTGATCGTATCAGTCGCCGGTACAGCACCGGGCAGTATGCCGATCGTCAGACCACCGTCAAGGCTCTCCACTCTGCCACCTGTTGCCCCTGTGATTAGTGTCCCTGTGATGGTCCCTGTCAGCAGGGGCAGGGCATTGACTTGAGCTAGAAGTTCGGAGCGCTCCTCGTCTATTGCCTCATCCACGTAACTGGTGTCTGGGGGAAGCTCTACAGTTGGGGCTGGTGTAGGCACACTTATGGTGTAGGTGGGCGGTGGGGTGTTCCCTATGGGTGTGACAGTAGATACGGCCGTGCTGCTACCGACGGGCGTCACCGTGCCCTGGGGAGTAGATTGAACAGTCGCCGAGGAGTTAGGCTCAAGAAGAGAGGTTTTAGGTGCGGATGCACTACTGAGGTCCAAATCTCCAACCCCTCCGCTTGCGTAGGCATACCCAACAGAGGGCGCAAGTGAAAACGAGCTTAAGATCAGTGAAAGGATGACGAAGCTGTTCAGGAATGTCTTCAGCAGAAACCTTTTCCGCCGCTGAAGATCTCTGAACATGACTCCGTAAATGGCTAATGGAGAAACGGGAGAGATCCTCGTAGGGACAAGTCGTGAAGCATTGGCACGCAGGCAGGCACGCTCATAGAGGGTTCGACGAACGCGAGGGTTGTGTAGCATGACGGCGTCCTTTCTGAATGAGATAAAGGTCCGATATAGGTAGCCCGAGATGGGGCACTCAACCTACTGCACAGTTCTGTCGTGGGCAGCTTCCCTCAGTAATGCTCCTACTAACACTTGCAGTCGCGTATCAGTAGCAGGAATTCCTGATGCGCTTTCATTTGTAGACTGGAAAAGGCCTGCCCGGTTTCTTACTACCGTTATATGGCCCTAGAATTCAGCCCTACAGTCGACCTTTGGCAAGGTTCTGTAGTGTCGCCAAAGAAGGCGCGAACAGGTAAATGGCACCGCTAGTATGTACAAACCTCTCGAAATCAAACCGCCGCTCTGGTAGATCCTGGCGTCGAAGCGTTACGGGAGAAGGCCGGTCAGCATCGCCGATTATGGGATCTGGACCTTCTTCAGGTTGTTGAAAGCCGGGGTTGTTAGCCCATGTTTGCTGCAAGAACTCGAACTGGTCCTCGATACTCGTCATGAAAACATTGAAGAGAAGTCCGCGATCGGCATCTACGCCATGCCCTCGTCCGGCAGCAGGGTCGAAAGTCAGTCCGAAGGGTATGCCGCGGCGCATTATCCGCCGTCGATCGTCTCCGAACCGCTCGTCCCGCGGGTATACCTTGCGGATATGGGAAAAGCGTGGGGTCTTATGGCCATCTGGATCATCGTCATAATCGAAATCGTTATCGCGCTCGCGGTTGCGAGAAGATCTATTGTCACGAAGAGGCGCATGCGCCAAAGGCGTGCCACTACGCCAGCGACCGACCAGTTTAGCCGCTAGCAAGTCTTCCTTCATTGGATCATCAGAAGGGAGCGAGTGCTTCCGGGCCGTGACCTGAGCCCACCAGCCAGGGACATCCTGTTGGAGCCTCCTGAATACCTGGAATGAGCCATCTATCATCCAGGCCGGTTCGGTCTGGGTCGTGCCGTCCTCGCGCAGATGGCCTATAACAAATTCCCCAGGCTGGATCATCTCGGTGCCAGGGTGGCCAAGTCGTTCATCAGGATTGCCGGCCTCTACGGGGTGAAAGCCCCGCACGCCCGGCTGGGAGATTCCGTCCTTGAACCCGAAATGCTCATGTCCAGCGCGGTGCCCAGGGAGCGTGTTACCCCTCTGCTCGAAGACGACCAGTACCCCGTGCTTCGTGGCAAGCGTCCTCTGCTTATCTATTTCCACGCTTAGATCCTCCGGATCGTCAGCTGCAATGGTAAGAACGGCATGCACTACCTGCTGGCCGAGTCCACCGACTACCCACCTTGAGGGATCACTGAGGCCGCTGTCACGGAGTTGCTGCGCACGTACCGCCGGGCCCTGGGTAAAGGCTTCGAAACCAGCAAGATCTTGCTCCAGGCGGGCTGACAGTATGGTAAGGCCATGACTCGACAGGCTCAAATTTACCCAGACTGCCTTGAGCTCTTCTGGATCATCGCCGCCACGAGCCCGCCGGGCCTCACTGAACTGCTCATTGAACGTGGCGACCTGGTGCGTAGTGGCTATCCGCGGGTGTAATTCATGCAACCACTCTCTGCCGCTGGCAGTGTCTGCGAACTGTAAGAAGACGAAAAACTGGTGGTCTTTGTTGAACCCGGCCAGGATGTTACCCTGGATTTCTGTCGAGTGGCGGAGTGGCAGATCGTCTACCGGAGGTGGTGGGATGGGGGGACCTGGGGGATTAGGGTTATAACTCATTTTGTCTGCCTCCTCTTAATATCAGGGAGCGATCTACAGGCCGAAAGGTCACGACACCAAAAACACAACTCTAGATCAGCAAGGGTATTAGCAGATCGTTAGTGAGGCTACTAACCCTTAGACCCACAACTCCCTATGGCACCGAATACGAGGAAGTCTTGTCGTTCATTGCGCTCCCGACATAAGAAGTGCCAGGGGAGGTGATATTCAGCGAGGAGCCTGTCAGGTTATAGTGCTCGTAGAGGGTGATCCCGCAACTGTATGTTCGTGCCGAGCTAACCTTGTCGTTCCAGGTACTCGACATATTGTTCCATCCAGAACATGTGTCGCCATAGATAGTTAGGGTAGCGCCACCATAGTCAGCGTGTTCGTACAAGATCGACCGTATGGTGCTATTTGGATCGAACAATTCGCTGTCGCTCAACGAGCCTGACGTTTCTCCTGGCGCGAGTTGTATCCGGCCTCCTGAGGCGATACTCAACGCTTCAGCTTCCGTATCGAAGCACTGGAACGACCTGTCCTGCCCGCTGATGCAGTGCCAAAGTCCGCCGCCTTTCGTCGTGCCTGACGTGTCCTTAGAAGCTTCCGCTCTTATGGCACCAACATGCGCCAGGCAGGTAGTTATGGCCAGCATAAACGCAAAAATGCCAGCTAATCTATGCGTCTTCATTCTTGCCCTCCTGACTTGGTGAACATCGCTCGAAAGGATGCTCAGTTTAGCAAGGAGGGTATAAAGTTCTGGTTAAGATGTCAGGGAGAACTGCGCGGGTTTGAGGGGCCGCAAACAGGGGTGAGTTGGGGAACTACGACAGGGCTACAGGGGAAGCTGCACAGTGAATTTGCTGCCGACGCCGGGAGTGCTGTCGACCGAAATCTTGCCTCGGTGCAACTGAATAATGTGCGAGACGATGGAAAGGCCCAAGCCTGCCCCGCGTTTGTGCCGGGATCGAGACTCGCCTCCACGGTAAAAGCGATCAAAGATACGAGCCTGTTCTTCAGCCGGAACCCCGAGGCCTGTGTCACCTACCGTTACAAGCACGTTGGAACTGGACCGGTGGGCGGAAACGACGACCTCTCCGTTCTTATGGCTGTATCTTATTCCGTTCTCCACAAGATTGCTGAACACACGCGACAGGAGCAGAGGGTCGCCACTGACGCTAATGCCGGGCGGGCTGCTGAAGCGCAAAGCTATCTGCCGCTCGTCAGCCAGGGCTCTGAGATCCGACAGCACACCCTCTACCAGTTGTTCAAGGTCTACTTGTTCATAGAGCAGCGAGTGCTCCTCTGTGGCCATTATAAGCAGGTCCGAAAGCAATTCTTCAAGTCGGGTGAGCGTCCGATCCAGGACAGGGGATATCTGCCGGTAGTCCTCAACGGTCGCGCCTGTATCGGAATAGACCACCTCGAGGTTCGTGCGAAGGGTTGCTAATGGAGTGCGCAATTCGTGGGCCGCGTTAGATACAAACTGTCCTTGCCGTGCGAAAGATCCCTGGAGGCGGTCCAGCATGGAATCGAACGCCTCCGCCAGTTCGCTTACCTCCTGTCTGGGCGCCTTCAGCATCACGCGAGTGTCGAGCGTGGTGGCGCTAACGCCTCTAGCGGCCTTGCTCACTTCGACCAGGGGGCGCAGGGCTCGTCCTGCCATCCAGTAAGCTCCTATTGCTCCCACCACGATCACAATAGCCAGGCCCAGGAGAGAAACCAGGCCAAGCTGCCCGAGTACTGATTGCCGGATCTGAGCGTACGTCGGAGCGCTGAACGGCTGTAAGGACGCATCAGTTAGTACCACCGGCTCAGGAGTCGGCTGTCCGGGCTGCCAATCTAAAGAAGGCGCCGAGGACATGGGAAGCAGGACGTTTTCGGTATCAGGGGTTGTGACTGTCGCTACCAGGTTGATAAAGAGCACCAGCCCCACGCTCAAGGTTATGAGGAGCATTGCCGATAGGAGGGCCAGGCGCGCTCTCAGCGTAAGCTCTCGCTTCTTCCACCGGGCAAGATACGGTAGTGTATGGATGCTCAAGAGAGCACCTCTGGTGGGCAGGGAGCGAACATGCGGTAGCCCTTGCCGACTATCGTTTCAATATATCTCGGCTCTTCTGCGTCATCTCCCAGCTTCCGGCGTAGAGAAGTAATGTGAACACGCACAGCGTTCGTGAATGTGTTGGCGGACACATCCCATACATGCTCCAGAAGGTCTTGCTGGCTGACTACCTCCCCCTGATGGCGTACCAGGTAGTCGAGGATGCTGAACTCTTTGGCTGTTAGAGCGAGACGACGGCCTCCCTGGCAGGCGACTATAGTGGCTGGATCCAGCGTCAGATCGCCACATCTTAGAAGCGGCGACCTTGTGCGGACGTCCCGTCGGAGTAGCGCCCGTATGCGTGCCATCAGCTCATCGAGGTGGAAAGGCTTCGAGAGGTAATCATCTGCTCCAAGGTCAAGCCCTGTGACGCGCTCATTAAGCCGTACACGGGCAGTTAGCATCAGGATGAGCAACGACGGCTTTTCGGACCGGAGCCTGCGGCAAACTTCAAGCCCATCCATGCCTGGCAGATTGAGATCCAGAATCAACAGGTCATAGTCATTGATCTGGGCCATCTCGTAGCCTTGCTCCCCATCGGCTGCAATATCAACAGCATACTGGTGTTTACGCAGCCCCCGAGCTAAGGCGCTGGCGAGATCCTGTTCATCCTCGATTATGAGCATTCTCATAGGTGCCTTCGGTTCATCAAAGGTTAGAAGCAGCCACCAAGGAATAGCTTGCCAGGGTTCTTACATCAGAGTAAGGAGATTAGAGTATCAAAGTATATCATAATGTGCCTTCAAAGTTAACAGGAACTTTATACTTATGCGGATGCGTAGATATACCAGAAGCTTATGATTGCCCACAGGTCCTCCGGGCTCCATTCATCACTTGGCCGAAAGTTAAAGCCATACATGATTACGCTTAGTTCAGCACATTCGCGCGAACCATGACAGCTTTCCTTCGGATCTGGGGGCTACGAACACCTGCATTTGCAAAGGTATCCTGTAGCCCACTGTCAGTTTCACCGGCATGACTCGTCAGATCTGTATACTTTTCTAGTACATAGCTGTATCTGTTCCTAGCCTTAGAGTCAGTAGGATCGGGAGCAATAGTATCAGCTGACACAAAGTAAGAGAGCACAGGATCATAGAAGCGAGCATTATAGAACATCAGCACACTGTCCGTATCGAGCCTCTGCCCTGTGTACCCTACTGAGGTGCGGCTGCTGCCTGAGGAGAGAGCTACTTCACCATATGGCTTGTAGTACTGGCGGTGGATCACCCTCGGCCCACCCTGCCCGTCATAGGTGTCTATCACCAGCGTGGCGCTGCCAGAGTGGTCCCCACCACTCTGAGTTGCTGGACGGTTGAGGTTGCGCCCATCTTCATTTGCGCAGGTAAATGGGACGGCATTGTCCCGATCATCGGTTGAGGAAATAGTGAGCTTCTATTTGGATTTTGGTAGCCCCTCACTAGCAAAAGTTGATGAGATATGCAACAGCAAGACCAGCACTATGCCTGTGACAATACTGGCTACAATTGTGGCCACACCTCCAACTATGAAGGACCACATGAAATTATCCGGCCCCATAACCAATCCAGTTTCGCGTCCGGGTAGCATCCCACCTATGTACAAGGCGACTGCTGCTCCTAAACCCCACCCAAAGCCGCTTGCGGGTATCCACCAAATAGAGTTTTGAATAGTCCGTCGCAAAATCAGCCATTGCACAGAGCCATATATTACACCGGCAATAGAATAGACCAATAGCGGGCTCACTACTTGGCGCCAAAGTATAGGACCAAACGAGAGTGCGACTAACTGCATTGATATGGCGAAGACAAAGGAGGTGCCTCCTCCAACCGTAGTAAATGCTACCCAATTTAGCTTATCCCAGTGCCACTCCCAATCAAATGGCTGGTCCCAGTTGATAGTTCGCTGTTCGTTTGCGTAATTCCGATGAAAGAGTTGTAATACCAACTCCTGAGCTCCCCCTACCAGTAACCCAACTATGGCACCACTTAGGATTAGACTGAGCCCCATGGTGAAAAGACCTGAGCTAGCAGCTAAGGCCCAACCTACAGTGCCCGCAATACTACTGCCTACCACCCACCAAACGCACAACGCGATCAGGCGGCTGCGTGATGACATGATAGGTTCCCCTCGACTTTGAGTCTCAACTGAGATTGGCAATCCGACAATGCGTCTCGTATCCGTACTGCGACAAAGTAGAGTTGATGTTAGGAGAGGCGCTGATATCTAAAACCGCCCTTTTTGATGTAGTCATCTAGATAGCTCCCATGAGAGGAGGCTCTCATCAAGCCTTGATATAGCGATTGAGGAACGCCAAAGTACTGGTAGATGGAGCCGTTGAGAAATTCTACCTCCAAGATGAGGCGCTCTTCATCATATCCAATAGAGGCGATATTCGATGACGATACCGGAGTTCTATTCATTATTTCATCCTCGCTTTAACAGGCCTCTAAGATGCAAACCCGCTCCTAGTGTTCAGCCTATGTCCCGTGTCCCCTACTGAGGTACCACTTGTTCCCCGAGGATAGAGCCACCTCACCATAAGGCTTGTAGAACTGGCGGTGGATCACCCTCGGCCCACCAGGTACCTGTGTAGGTATCTATCACCAACGTAGCGCTGCTCAGGTGTTCCTCCTTAGTCCCAGGTACCGGGCATAGGCGCGTTTAGCTTGTGAACTGTCGAGAGTGTTACAGAGAAACCTTCCCTAACTTTTCAGGATTGTATCTCTTTGGTCATTGCCACCATGTATCGCAGTATCAAAAAACGTTGTTGGGACGATAAATAGCAGAAAAGAATCGACAAGGTCACTCATATTCTGCAAGTGACCATGCATACCAACGTTCAGGAGTTCTTCTGTTGCAGCTAGTTACCGATGAAAACTCTAGAGCGTGTTTCCCCTCAGTCTTAGCTCTACCCTTGTTTGTCCATTAGTTTGCTTTTCGGCTACGATATTCACTAAACCTGATGTCCTGGAAGCCCCCAAGCTGAATGTGAAGTTAGTTCCTTGTGCGAAGCGATAATCGGGTTGTTCTGTTAACGACCAGCCATGCTGCGGTAAGGTGCTACTGTAGTATGCTTGCACCGCCGAAGGAGTTGCGTTCGTCAAATAAGATACAAGGCGCTCTTGTACTTCTGCACCCCAATGAGGATCCGTGACCATTGTGTTATGTACCTCCACCTGTTGAGCGTCAGGGTATAGAGGGATATTTTTTGGACTAGGCTCACGCATCAGGTCCATATATATCGTGGTCAATTTACCATTAGCGTTATCATCCTCATATATTCTAAGATCAAGGTGAAGTATTGATGGAGCATTTTCTGCATTACCAAACCACACGTAGTCGAAACTGAAGGAAGACCATTCAATATTGAGCGTCCACCCTTCTTTAGGCAAAGCATCTCTATAAAAAGCAATCACCTTATTGAGGCTTTCTCTCACCTCAAATGCTATAGTCCCACTCTGGTTGGGGATGGGTCCCAACCGTTGAGCACCGGGGTAAATAGGCACCTTTTGTAGTTCGGCATCTATTGCAGGCATTGGAGTTGGAACCTGAGGTTCTGCGTTTAAGATGCTTGTATGGAGTGAACCCCTGCTACCAGACAGAAGCTTAAGTCACATTCTCTATGGTCTGGTAGTCTCGTTGGTAGTGTAGGGCCTCAAACTCGATGGGCGGTAAGTAGCCCAGGCTGGAGTGAAGGCGC